>NZ_JAAFKD010000003.1:0-61370 GCF_013299165.1 Microcoleus sp. bin38.metabat.b11b12b14.051 | reverse complement strand
GACTTCAGTCCGCTCTCAAACGCAGGACAAACAAGATTCGTATCAAGGTTCGTAGTGCAGACTTCAGTCCGCTCTCAAACGCAGGACAAACAAGATTCGTATCAAGGTTCGTAGTGCAGACTTCAGTCCGCTCTCAAACGCAGGACAAACAAGATGTATCAACGTTCGTAGTGCGGACTTCAGTCCGCTCTCAAACGCAGGACAAACAAGATGTATCAACGTTCGTAGTGCAGACTTCAGTCCGCTCTCAAACGCAGGACAAACAAGATTCGTATCAAGGTTCGTAGTGCAGACTTCAGTCCGCTCTCAAACGCAGGACAAACAAGATTCGTATCAAGGTTCGTAGTGCAGACTTCAGTCCGCTCTCAAACGCAGGACAAACAAGATTCGTATCAAGGGCGATCGGACTAATAGCTAGTTTTCAATAAATTTGAAACTTCAATACACATTTAAGAAAGTATGTCAATATCCTGAAGATATATTGTTTGGCGATCGAGAGAGGGCGATCGCCACTCGCGTGAGATTTTAGTAAAAAACCCGGTTTGTCCACTGCAAAATTGATGCGTCCGCCAGCGATGGGTTTCCCACTAAAAGCAAACTCCAAATTTTTTGCTTGAATCCGGCTAAATACCCTGGCTCAATTGTCAATTAATTCCTGGAATTCCTGCTACTAATTAGCAATATTTCTTTACATTAATCTTTCTGGAATGCACAACTTATCGAAAATTGAAATTTTTTAAGATTTAATTAAGCCATCTGCGGTATTTACGGCTGTAGGGTGTCAGCCTGCTGGGCTTTACTTCACACAATCTTCACAAGATTCCACGAATATACTGGTAATTTATAAAGAGTATGTAAAACTTACCCTTTAACTGTAGCCATAGTAGCCATCTTGTAAGCTATGATTGGAGCCAGCGAAAACAACACTTACGTAATCACCGAAGTTTACTAAAAAAAACCTAACTCAGACATCCCAAAAGTTGTCAAAAATGTTGGAAATAGGAGGTTTTAGCCACCCAATCAAAAATCTTTTTTAAGCCAGCTAGGTTGCACTAACAAAAATCAAAATAGGGCATAACCTGGTTAGCGATAGGCAAATAAATTTGACAAAAAAAATCAACAGGGAAATCAGGGAAAGCTATGAAAAAAAGTTTAGGGGTACAGAATTATGTCGATCGCTCCCAAGCCTCATTGCCAACTGTTCTAGCTCTTGAGAAACTCTTGGAGGAAATCAGTCCAGAACCGACATTAGTTGCCAAATTAAATACAGCCTGTGAAATTTGCGAGTTTCAACTCGGAGATGAAATCACCCAATATCAAACACCGGATAATACCAATAATTTACTTGAACAAGCACAGAGCGATCGCAATTTTTATCTCGTTTGCCAGGGAAGAGTCAGGCTGCTAGCGGTAGAAGCCTCTCAACACCAGGAAGTTTCGGCGGTGGTACTGGAACTCGGAGCAGTGTTTGGGACAGACAACGTATTTATTGACAGCGGACTGCCTTACAGGGCAATTGCAGCCGGCACCTGCCAACTCGCTCGCATAAATGCAGCCAAATTGCAGCTTGTTTTAGAGGAATTCCCCCAACTGCAACAGCACTTACAGCAACAATTCCAACAGATCCAGCAGTTAATATTTTTCAAGACGCAAACAGATTTGCGATCGCTCGAACCCAACCAACAACAGCTTCTGTGGCCGCACTTACTTTCTTACGTAGAAGAAAGCCAAATTTCTGCCGGAGTTTCCCTCGCGGAACACTGCCAAAAAACCACCAATCATTTTTGGCTCCGCAGCGGTAAAATTCAAGGTCAAGCACCGCCAACTATCGGCAGTCACTGGGGACATTCAGACTTACCGAGCGACTGGAAAGCGGCAACAGACCTGCTAATTTACCAGCTTAGCTCAAAACAGTGGGAAATCGCCAAAGCCACAATTGCTTCCGACAGCAATGCCCGTCCAAAAATAATCCGCAAACCTCCGAACTTAAGCTTAGTAGCCGCACCAAAAAATGCCTCATTTACCTCAAAAACTGAGCAATCAAAATTAACCGCAGTCGAGTCTCCCAAATCGGCATCCGGAATCATCAGTTTCCCCAAGCCCAAGCGGCGCAGATGGTTGAGTAGCGGACACCCATTTATTCAACAACAGAGTACAGCAGATTGCGGAGCTACCTGCTTAGCCATGATTAGCGAATATTGGGGTAAGAAATTCAGCCTGAATTACTTGCGCGAATTAGCGGAAATCGGCCGCAGTGGCGCCTCCCTAAAAAGTTTGGCAAAAGCAGCGGAAAGGATGGGATTTCAAACCCGTCCCGTGCGAGCTTCTTTAACTCCGCTTCGCAATCAAAATCCCTGGATCGCTCACTGGCAAGGCAATCACTACGTTGCTGTTTACCGCTTTAAAAATCAACAGGTTTTAGTTGCCGATCCGGCGGCGGGTAAGCGGTGGATGAGCCTTAAAACTTTTACCGAAAATTGGACTGGGTATGCCCTGATTTTAGACCCGACAGCGGAACTATACCGCAATCACAGTGCCGAACATAAAGGCATCAAAGTTAAAAATTTTCTGGGCATAATCTGGCCCTACCGCGCTGCGATCGCCCAAATCCTCGTACTTTCCTTGTTGCTCCAACTATTTGGGATAGTGACTCCCCTATTTACCCAGGTAATTCTCGACCAAGTAGTTGTCAGCAAAAGCATCGTCACTCTGCACGTTTTTGCGATAGGGCTGCTGATGTTTAGTGTTTGGCGATCGCTGTTGAGCGCAACGAGACAGTATTTGCTGGATTACTTGTCCAACCGCATTGACCTGACTTTAATTAGCGGATTTATCAGTCATACTCTCAGTTTGCCGATCAAGTTTTTTGAATCTCGTCAGGTGGGCGACATCTTGACTCGGGTTCAGGAAAATCAAAAAATTCAGTCGTTTTTGACTCGCCAAGCTATTACTGCTTGGTTGGATGCTTTGATGGCTGTGGTTTACATCGGACTGATGGTTTACTATAACTGGCGTCTGGCTTTGTTGGTGCTGGCTTTGATTCCGCCGATCGTGATTTTGACTTTAGTCGCAACTCCATTTCTGCGCCAAGTATCGCGGGAGGTTTTTAAGGAAAGTGCCAAACAAAATTCATCTTTGGTGGAAATGATCACTGGGGTGGCGACAATTAAGGCAACTGCTGCTGAGCGAGAAATGCGCTGGCGCTGGGAAGACCAATTAACCTCCATGATTAATGCTAAATTTCGGGGGCAGAAGCTGGCGAATTCTTTGCAGGTAGTTGGGGGTGGGATTAATACTTTGGGTAGCACGGCTTTGCTGTGGTACGGGGCAATGCTGGTGATTCAAGACCAGTTGACGATCGGTCAATTTGTGGCTTTTAATATGATGATCGGGAGTGTGATTTCTCCTGTGCTTTCGGTGGTGGGACTTTGGGACGAGTTTCAAGAAGTGTTGGTGTCGATCGAGCGTTTGGATGACGTATTCTCGGCCCAACCTGAAGAAAGCCCTTACAAACCAATGCTGGTGCTGCCTCGCATTCACGGAACCATCAAATTTGACAATGTTTCTTTCCGCTATGCTCAGGATGAGGAACGCAATACGCTGCAAAATCTTTGCTTTGAGGTGCAAGCTGGAGAAACTGTGGCAATTGTCGGCCGCAGCGGTTCGGGTAAGAGCACTTTGGTGAAGCTGCTGCAAGGTTTCTATTATCCAGAAAAAGGGCGGCTGACTGTTGACGGCCACGATATTCGGCACATTTCTTTGCAGTCGCTGCGAGTGCAGTTGGGTGTTGTCCCTCAAGATTGTTTCTTGTTTTCGGGAACGATTTTGGAAAATATTACGCTGTACAAAAATTTGGAAACCCCCGCTAGTCAAGGGGAGGAAGGAAGATTTGCTGATTCTGCAAGCTTGGAAGAGGCGATCGAAGTTGCGAAACTAGCAGAAGCTCACGCTTTTATTCAAGATATGCCCCTTGGTTATCAAACTCCTGTGGGGGAAAGGGGAACGAGTTTGTCTGGGGGCCAGCGGCAGCGAATTGCGATCGCCCGTGCTTTGTTGGGCGATCCCCGAGTTTTGATTTTGGACGAAGCAACTTCTTCACTGGATACCGAGTCTGAGCGCAGGTTCCAGCAAAATCTGGCTCGCATTAGTCGCGATCGCACTGTGTTTGTGATTGCTCACCGGTTGTCTACAGTACGCAATGCCGATCGCATTTTGGTTCTAGACAAAGGCATTTTAGCCGAACAAGGCAACCACGACCAATTGATGGCCGAACGCGGACTTTACTTTCACCTCGCTCAACAACAGCTCGATCTTTAAAGTCAGTTGACAGTTGTCAGTTGACAGTTGTCAGTTGACAGTTGGCAGTTGGCAGTTGACAGTTGGCAGTTGGCAGTTGGCAGTTGGCAGTTGTCATTAGCAACCAACACAAGACTAATTCCCAATTCCCAATTTCCAATTTCCAATTCCCAATTCCCAATTACCAATTCCCGATTCCCAATTACCAATTACCAATTCCCAATTACCGATTACCAATTTCTAATTACCAATTACCAATTACCACTTACCTATTTGGAGTAAATATCATGGTTTCACAACATGGCACAGAATTAAGCGCCTCTCCTGATGAGATAGCTGAAGTCTATGGGGGCGTAGCTTTAAGGCAAGAAAATGAAGCCAGAAAAAAAGACCGCTCTTTAGAAATTGTCGAATCGAAAAATCGCTCCTCTCAAACTAATGACGGTATCAATATTGGAAAATTCCGGCAGCCTGAGACTGATAATTGGTCTACTTCTTTGCACTCGGTACTCGACCAGCCACCAGTATCTTTTCCCCATCTATTGATCTTAGGAGGAATGGTTTTTTCCGTAGTTTTTGGAGTGTGGGCAACTTTGGGGAAAATCGATCAAGTCGGTCACGCTCAGGGCAAATTAGTTCCCAAAGGCGATATTTACAAAATTCATCCGACTGAGACTGGAAAAATTATTAACCTCGCGATCAAAGAAGGTCAAAAAATCAAAGCTGGACAATTATTGGCGGAATTAGACCCGTCCACTGCTTCGAGCGAGGTGGAACGTCTCGATAAAATGCTGGGCGCTTATGAGATTCAATTGGTGCAGGAGGTTAGTTCGATCGAGAGAACTCGACTGGAATCTCAGGCGAGCCAAGCGATTGCTGCGGCGGACAAGCGGGGGGCCCAAGCTGCGATCGACAGATCTCGCGCCTCCGTGGCTACCACGCAGTCTCAAATCGAGCAATTGCACGCAGATGTAGTGTCTCAGAAAGCGCGGCAGGAACAGCTCAAACCTCTGGAAAAGCAGGCACAAAATCTGTTGTCGCAACTGAAAACCGATATCACCTCTCAAGAGGCCAGGCGCGATCGCGTGAAACCGCTGCAAAATAAGAGTCAAGACTTGCTGGCACAATTGCAAGCAAAAGTGGCTGCTCACAAAGAGCGGATCGGGCGGCTCAAACCTTTGGTAGATGAGGGAGCGCTGTCAAAAGATGTATTGTTTCAAGCTGAGGAAGCTATGCGGGAAAGCGAAAATGCCGTGATTAGAAGCCAGTTGGGGGAGAAAACTCAGGCTGACGATCGAGTATTTGAGGTTGAGCAAACCGTGCGCGACAGACAAAGTGCTGCGATCAGGAGTCAACTGTCTGAGACGACTCAGGTTAAGGAAAAGCTGTTTGAAGTCGAGCAAGGTTTGCGCGATCGCACCAGTTCGATCGGCAAAATGCAAGGCCAATTAACCGAACAACAGGCAGAAGTCGATCGGCTGCAAGCCGAAGCCGCCAGCAAACAAGCAGCAGCCCGGGAAATGCAGTTACAAAAAGAGCAAAAAATTCAGCAGTTGGAAATGGAATTAAATCAAGTCAAATCCAAAATTGCCGAAACCCAAACCCTGCTCGCTCAAGCCAAAAACAAGCTCAAACAAAGATTTCTCTACGCACCAGTCAGCGGAGTGATTTCCGCACTCAACATTCACAACACAGGCGAAGTCGTGCAACCGGGTCAAACTATTGCAGAAATGACCCCAGATCAAGCTCCGCTAGTGCTGGAAGTAAGTTTGCCGAACCGAGAAGCGGGTTTTGTCAAACTCGGAATGCCTGTACAAGTCAAATTCGATGCTTTTCCCTATCAAAATTACGGCGTGATGCCGGGAAAAGTTGTCTCGATTTCGCCGGATGGCAAAACCGACGAGCGATTGGGTGTTGTTTACCGGGTGGAAGTCAGTATCGATCGAGACTCAGTGAAAGCCAACAATCAAACCTGGAAACTCAAAGCGGGCCAGACAGCTACTGCGGAAATTGTCATCCGCCAGCGCAGCATAGCCGACATTTTGCTCGATCCGCTCAAGCAACTACAAAAAGGCGGCATGAGTTTGTAGTCATTGCTCAAAAAAAGGTTTGTAGTGAGGACTTTAGTCCGCATTCATGAAGGACTAAAGTCCTCACTACAAACCGCAGTCAAGAGTCAAATAATTTACGCAAAATAGGATAAAACTATGAATTCCCAATTTCACCATTCTGCAAATCCTTCCCAAGTTGATATCAAACCCGAACAATTGGATGAGATAATATCAGCAATTTTGGCAGGAAAGTATTCTTGGGCTTGTTTTTTACTTTTGCGCTGTACTGGTTACAACCCGCTCGACTATATCCCCTACCGCACTTCCAACCGCTTGCTCAAGGAAAACACCGAAATCTACAAGTCTAGTAAATCGGAAACTAAGTCTGCATTGGGCAAAATTGCCGATTTAGATTATCTGGAGGTGGCTAGGGACAAACGAGTCGGAGTTCGAGGGGGTTATGTAACTCCGGCTTTGAGCGAGTTGTACTCAGATACCGCAGGTTTTGTCGCCCAAGTCGGTGGCGAAGGTTCAAATATCTCGGCGCCGGCGGTTGATGTTCAAAATCAAGGATTTTTTCCGGGCTTGAAGACGCGCTGGTTGAATTTTGCGGGCAAGTAATTTAGTCGAGACAACCCGGTTCAAGGAGTGTTGAGTCGCTACAAGCCGGGTTTTCGGAGTTTTCTGCCAAAATGGCAACACTGTTGTGCGATCGTCCCTGATAATGTGTTTGCGACTCAAAAAAGACCAACTTATCTGCAATTCATGCTGTTGAGCTGGAGCAGGGTTTGTCTGTAAGGGCGATCGTCGATCCAAATACTAAAATCTAATTCCAGTCTCGTTTATCAAGTATAAAATGAGGCTGGTTTCCGTGTCTAAATGCAGACATTGTAGCACGCACTCCTTACTCTCAGAAACAGGGTTTATCAACTTATATCTATACCTAAAAGCCAGTATTCTCGTCGATCGAACCCGGTTGATTCGTCCATGACTCATAGAGATATCTTGTGTAGTCGTGGAGCAAATAATTAACATATATTCATGAAGTTACATTGCGCTTTTAATTTAAAATAAATCTGCCAAATTGGCAACACAGCTCTAATTAGTCCAGATATATTAGGTACATCAAAAGAAAACAAGGTTGCTTCAAACAACCACTCAATTAAAAGGACAAAAACCATGATTATCTCAGACCTGAACCATGTCGAAGTAGTTGCTGAATCCACCAGCGTAGTCGGCGGTTTTGACTTAGGCAATGACTACTCGAACGTGTATTTCAACGAGCGTTTCAGCCTGAATAAATACATCAGCTCGAACGTGTATGTTTACGGTCATGCAGCCACTGCTGAATCTAACGCCTCCGCCTACGGCCCCGGCAGTTTGACTCAGACCTTCAACAACGCAGTCACCACACCTTACAGCTCTTCCTCTAGCGGTACTTCGATCGCAGCTAGTTCTGGTTTCTACTACCGCTGGTAATCACCACACTCAAGCCAGACTCTCGCTCACGTTGGAGTTTAAACTCAATCCATCGCATCGCCGTAGCAGCTTGACCGTCAAACAGTCAGTAAAACCCTCACGGTAACGACAGTTTAAACTCCTCGAACAAATCTTGCAATCTTTACACAAACTACATTGAACCTCGCGGAGAAAAACCATGATTATCTCAGACTTAAACCATGTCGAAGTAGTTGCTGAATCCACCAGCGTAGTCGGCGGTTTTGACTTAGGCAATGACTACTCGAACGTGTATTTCAACGAGCGTTTCAGCCTGAATAAATACATCAGCTCGAACGTGTATGTTTACGGTCATGCAGCCACTGCTGAATCTAACGCCTCCGCCTACGGCCCCGGCAGTTTGACTCAGACCTTCAACAACGCAGTCACCACACCTTACAGCTCTTCCTCTAGCGGTACTTCGATCGCAGCTAGTTCTGGTTTTAGCTTCTGCGGGTGCTAACAATAGCGCAGACAAGCAGTCAAAAACCCAGCTATGTAAAGCAATGCAAGAATTGCTGGATTGAGATCGAGATAAGTCAGCCAGAAATCCTTGCCCAACTTTACATAGCTGTTTTGAACTGTGCCAACATACTTAATGGCGTTGGCTGGCTCGCTTTCTAACATCAGCTAAGCAGCCACTAAAAATTGTTCCGGTGCAAAAAACATGATTATTGATGATTTAGATTATTATGTAGAGGCAGTTTCAGGAGCGAGCAAACTTGTAGGTGCTGGTTATACGCGCGCGACTGGTAGCGCTCAAACTTTTGCTACCTATGGATTTGGCAGTGCTGATGCTAATGCTTTTGCTATTGGCCAAAATACCTCGACTGAGGCTAACGCTTACACAAAGGTCTATGTTAGCCCTTATATGGCTTTTACTGAAGCCTCAGCTACAGCTAACTCTTACGCTCGTACTGACAACAGTTATTCTGTGTCATTGAACGATAGCAGATCTTTGTTCATCTCTAGCGGTCACCCCTAATGATTTGCGATCGCGGTTGGCAGTTGAATCAGAAATGGTAATTGGAAAAAAGGTAATTATCAGGCTGTACTCACCCAATATAAAACTGTTATAGTCCCGGCGAGTGTCAGGTGGGTTTCAAATTTTAAAAGGTGTTTTGATGGTGATTGTGATGGCTAAATCAAATTTAATAAAAATTCTGCGGGACAGCCATACAGGTAAAAGGAGATAAATCGCGATGCCTTCCTTAAATTCATCTGATCCCTTAAATAATATTGTTGGAAACAGCAATAGTTTAAACACCTTGAATTCGCAGGCGAATAACCCTGGTGCGGGCAGCAGCAGCAGTTCCAGCAAGTCTAGTTCCTTTGTAAATAGTAGTGGTGCGGGCAGTACCAGCAACGCGACAGGCACTTCCCCGATGGGAAGCAGTACCAGTAGCGAGACTGCTTATGCTGCGGGGGCTACATCGAGCAGCGGCAGCGCAACAGCGAGTGCTTCTACAGTCGCGCCCCCAACTACTAGCGCCACTGCTTCTGCCCCAGCAGCAGCACCAGCAGCAGCACCAATACCAACACCTGCGCCTGCACCAACACCAACACCTGCGCCTGCGCCCATACCAACACCTGCGCCTGCGCCCACACCAACACCTGCGCCATTAGGAGACAGCAGCGGTGCGAGCAGCACCAGCAGCGCGACAGCAACTTCTCCGACTGGGAGCAGCACCAGCACTCAGACAGCATGGACTCCCGGTGGCACTTCTAGTAGCGCGATCGCGTCAGCTAGCAGTGGTTTAGATACTCCGCCGACTACGATCGCCACTGCTTCGACACCAACACCAGCACCAACACCAGCACCAACACCTGCACCGACACCTGCACCAGCACCAACACCTGCACCGACACCTGCACCAGCACCTGCACCAGCACCAACACCTGCACCAACACCTGCACCGACACCTGCACCGACACCTGCACCAACTCCTGCACCGACACCTGCGGCGGCTACAGACTCTGCACCGGCAATTAATATCACAGCGCCAACACCAACACCTGCGCCAACACCAACACCAACACCTGCGCCAATACCAATACCAATACGGCTAACTCCTGCGCCAACACCAACACCAGCACCAACTCCAACACCCTCAAATAATGACGGTGGGCCACTTGCTGCGGTGACTGACGGAACTTCTAGCAATTCAAGTCCTTCTAATTTGTCTCCTGAAAGTACCGGTGGTGGTGGCGAGAGTACGATAATTGCTGAGCCAACAGATAACGCTACCAGCAATTTGTCGATCGCACTTCCCGATAACAGTACCAACAACAGCAATGCTGATACAGCCCCACCCCCAGAAATTACCCCCTCAGAAAACAATCCTACGGAATTAACTGTCACCTACGACAGCAACGGCGGCGGATATTGGCTGGGTACCGACGACATTGATGTGATTACTTGTGGTAGCGGGTTCGATCTAGTTTTGGCAGGAGATGGCGACGATATTGTCAAAGGTAACAGAGGTAACGATACGATCGACGGAGGCGACGGAAACGACACTTTGCGGGGAGGAAGAGGTCAAGATTTGCTGATTGGCGGTAACGGCGACGATTTTCTGTGTGGCGACTTCGGCATCGATACATTGATTGGAGGTACCGGCGCTGATACGTTTGTATTTAGACCTGAAACAACGAGTTCTGTAGCTAATCTATTTTTAGCGGATACAGTCGTTGATTTCAATGCCGCTGAAGGTGATAAAATTGGGCTGACAGGCGGACTTTCTGCTGCTGACATTGCACTGGTGGCGTTTGATACGGACGGTAACGGTACCGCAGACGCAACTCTGGTCAAGTTTAGTTCAAATAATGGCGATCGAATTTTAGCCGTTGTTTTGGGAACAGTGAACGCAGCGGGTGCAACAACTTTAACCAATACTGATTTTATCAGTTTGCTTGCATAAAGCCTTGTAGCTAGCCGTTAACCGTCAACACGAACTCCCCAGCAGGAAGCATCGGGGGGATGAGCTGAATCAACTTCTATAGCTTGAGACAGAAAGATGAAAGACTTTTACCAGCCATTGATTGAATCAACTGAAATAATCAAACTACTCAGACAACAGCGGCAATTAAAGCCCTTTTGTCAACAAGTATTGCAGAAAAAAGTTATTGACAAAGCAGCCGAGGAACGGCGGTTAACTGTGACTCCCGAAGAAATTCAAGTTGCCGGCGACAAGCTGCGGCGCGAGAAGCGTCTGGAGAAAGCAGCGGATACGATTGCTTGGCTGGCGGAGCAGATGATTTCCGTAGAAGACTTAGAGGCCGGAATTTGCTATCAAATTCTCTCCCAAAAATTAGCGGAACAGTTATTTGCCAAAGACGTAGAAAAGATTTTCGTGCAAAGCAAATTGCAATTCGACCAAATCATTCTTTATCAAATAATTGTTGCCAACCTACAACTTGCCCAAGAAATATTTTATGAAATTCAAGAAGGAGAAATCAGCTTTTTTGATGCCGCCCATCTTTACGACATTGACGAAAGTCGTCGGCATTTATGCGGTTGCGAAGGCAAAGTTTATCGGTGGGGTTTAAAACCAGATATAGCCGTCGCCGTATTTAGCGCTAAACCTGGGGAAGTGATTCGTCCAATTGAAACAGAGCGAGGATATCACTTGTTCATGGTTGAAAAGTTTATACCGGCGGAATTAACGCCTGAACGATATCAAGAAATATTGCACAATCTGTTTAACGAATGGCTGGCTAATGAGGTCAACTATTTATTGTACAATTGTAAAGTATAGCGTGTACCCGGAGTACAGAGTCATAATTTATCATTTCCAACTTAGGGTATTTAGATTACCATAAAAAAATGGTTCGTAGTGCGGACTTCAGTCCGCAGTCTGAGAGCGGACTGAAGTCCGCACTACGAACGAACTGATAGTGCGTGCGGTTAATATATTGGACTTTGATCTTACAATTTGGATTGAACTATCTTACAAAAATTGACAAAATGACGAAAAGTAGTCAGTTGTTGTGGCTTCTCTTCAATTCTTTTCAATAGGTTTTCTAAATAAAACGACTTGAGTACATCTGCCGGTCTTTTTTTAGAATATGTAGTGTTTTTCGCTTCAAATAACGCTTTTAAATAAGCTCCATGAAACTGAGCGTGAGTATTAAATTCTCGATATTTGCCCATTGTTTCAGGACAGTCAACTGAAACATCATAATATTTAGTATAATCTAATAAAGGTTGGTTTTGAGGCTGTTTTGAGTAAATCTTGCGATTGCCCAGCAGCCAAGTTTCCAAGCAGCGATTTTGAACAATTAGTACAAATTCTGTATTCTTTAATACTAGCTTTTGCCGAGCTAAAAAATTATAAATTTCTGCGTGTCGCTCAGCAACAGTATTTTCCTCGGCATCAAGACACACTACAAAATAGTTGTATTTGCCGCTTAAGTTAATTTCCTCAACCGAAGGCCCAATAAAATCGTATAATGATGGATATCCTTCACCACTAATCAGGTAATAATTTTTTTCCTTCACCTCATCGTAACTGTGAACTTGCGTTAATTCTGGCAGTAGATGACTTAACCAAGCTGGATAAACCTTTCTCTCCGATTGCATCCCTTCGACTAAAAAATACAAATTCATTCAACTTTGATTCCTTCGTTATATTCTTCGAGATTAATCAATTGCGTAAAAGCCTGATGCCTAGATTTTCCCAAGTTCAAATCTTTTGCATCAGTTACCGTTACGATGCCTCCTTTGCGGGTTACTATTTTCCAGTATTCCATGCTAATGTTGTTGATAATGTACGGGTGATGACTGGTGAGAATGAATTGAATATTTCGGTTTTCCGTGAGCAAATTTGTAACAATATCGATACAGTTAACGCCCAGACTATTTTCAAATTCATCAATCAAAATCACCGTTCCTTCTGGGGATAAATAGAGTTCGCTAATCAGAATGAGAGTCTTGAGCATTCCCGAAGAAATGTTATTTTGCTCGATCCAATTATTGACACCTTTTTCTTTTATCTGAATGGGAAAACTTGTAAATGATGAATCCTCATCTTCAACGGCTTCTATTTTGATATTTTCCACTTGAGGGAAAATCTCTATGAATGCACGTTTAATTTCATTAAAAATATTTGAGTCGCGATAAATTAAAGCTATTTTTATCTGAAGAGGCAGATTACTTGATTTAACCTTATCTAATAAAATATCACTTTTTACAATCGTCGATATTAGCCTAATAGGTATATCGTAAAATTCATTAACCGAACTAGAATTACCGCTGTCAATAATTTTATTAAAACTTTGCTGAACAGGTAAAATATCTTCTTCTTGATTTAGGATTTGGACTGCACTTTGAAACGGTGATAATTTGGGTGTTATATTTCCTTTGAACTTGATTTCAGTAGAGTTTCTTTCGATGATTGTATCTCCATTTTTAGATAAATGCTCGCGAACAATCCTAAAGTTATGGGCTTCGTCTTCCTGGTTAGGAATTATGACAGGATTTTTTTTTGTTTCAAACTCGCCTTGCCATTGGTACTCCACATCGTTGATTGTAGAAAATGTGATATCCCACGCTAAACCGTTTAATGAAGCACCATTTGCTATCTCTTTTAAACGCAAAATTCCTTTGAGTATTTGAGTTTTGCCAACACCAGACACCCCAACTAGCAATGCTAGATTTGAAAAATAGATCGGTTCAAAACGCCACTCTAATTCATTATCCCAAAAAGCTACTTGTTTAATTCTCATGCCTCTATTCCATCTCTTAATAATCTGCGTCCATCAGCGTTTATCAGCTACATCTGCGGTTAAAAACTAACATAATTTTGCCGCCACCAAGCGCGCACAAACTTAATATCATCAAACGTATAACGTTCATTCAAATACTCGTAAATTGCTCTCATTCTTTCATCTCCAATCACTTCAATTGCTTGGACAATAGCCTGCTGGCTTTCCGAGTCAACCAACAAATTTATATCAACTTCCTTGCCCATATCCATCAATTCTACCAGATGCCCGGAAATAGTATTAGGACTCATGCCCCGCGCATTGGCTATGGCTTGAACTGTCAAACCTTGTCGGTATAATTCCCAGGTTTGCATCTGCGAATAAGATGGGCCATTAGCAACATGGGGAAGATTGCTGACATCAGAAGATGCGGCACCTGTTGGCAATCCTTGTTCTTTGCAAAAAGTGCGAATTGCTGCTAAGAAAACTTTGCCATATTTGTCTCGTTTGTTGCTGCCGACTCCGTAAACTTCCTCAAATTCTGTGAGGTTTTGCGGGCGTTTTTCTGCCATGTCTCGCAAGCTTTTGTCTGCAAATACTACGTAAGGTGGCACAAATTGTTCGTCGGCTATTTGTTTGCGAAGTGTCCGCAGGATGGCAAATAAACCTTCGACTTCTACTGCTAAAGATCGAGTTCTTCCCTGGACTTCTCGCGCCGCTTCGATCGCAATTTCGACTGTGCGCTGGCGTTTCATGATTTCCCAACTTTTTTCGTTGAGTTTCAAAATGGGAAAGCCGTCTGTTTTTTCGTCTAAAAAACCTTGGTTGATTAGGGAACGGCTCAATCTTTTCCAGTCTTCGGCACTTCTATCTTTGCCGATGCCGTAGGTGGAAAGTTGGTTGTGCTGGTATTGCAATATTTTTTGACTTTTTGAGCCGCGCAGCACGTCGATAATATGATTCATGCCGAATTTCTCTTGGCATCTGGCGATGCAGGAAAGAAATTTCATGGCTTCAATAGTCCAATCTTCTACTGGTTTTTTGTTGCAACAGTTGTCGCAGTTGCCACAATCGCCGGGGAATGAATCGCCGAAATAACTTAGTTGGACTGTGCGGCGGCAATTGGTGGATTCTGCATAGTTGATTACTCGCCGTAGTTGTTGGCGGGCTATTCTTTGTTCTTGTTCGTCGGGTTTTTGTTCGATGATGTATTCGATGGTTTTGACATCGCCGAATCCAAAAAATAAGGTGCAGTGGGATGGTTCGTTGTCTCTGCCGGCGCGGCCTGATTCTTGATAGTATCCTTCGAGGTTTTTGGGTAAGTCGTGGTGAATTACAAATCGCACGTCGGGTTTGTTGATTCCCATACCGAAGGCGACTGTTGCTACCATTATTTGCACGTCGTCGCGGATGAAGCGGGTTTGATTGGTCGATCGATCGCTATCACTCATCCCGGCATGGTATGGTAAGGCTTGGATGCCACTTTGCTGCAATTTGTAGGCAACTTCGTCAACTTTTTTCCGGCTGAGGCAGTAGATGATTCCTGAACCGCCTTTTTTTTGGATGATTTGCAGGACTTCGGCAAAACTGTGCTTGGTTTTGGGGCGGACTTCGTAGTATAGGTTGGGGCGGTTGAAGCTGGCGACGTGGATGTAGGGATTTCGCAGGTTTAGCTGCTGGATGATGTCTTGGCGGACGCGCTCGGTTGCGGTGGCGGTTAGTCCCATGATGGGGATGTCGGGATATCGATCGCGCACTCGCTCCATTTGTCTGTATTCTGGTCGAAAGTCGTGCCCCCATTCTGAAACGCAGTGGGCTTCGTCGATCGCAAATGCCGAAATTCCTAACTTAGAAGCTACTATATCTAAAAACGGTAAGAATCTCTCGCCCAGCAACCTTTCTGGCGCAACATACAGCAGTTTTATTTTACCTTCGAGAATTGCTGTGGAGCGCGATCGGGTTTCCATCGCGCTCAAAGTGCTGTTGAGAAAAGTCGCCCCAATCCCATTATCCTGCAAAGCTTCCACCTGATCTTGCATCAGGGCAATTAGTGGCGAAACCACCACCGTCAATCCCGGTTTCAATAAAGCCGGTAATTGAAAGCACAAAGACTTGCCACCGCCAGTCGGCATGACAATCATCATATCGCGTTGTTGGAGAGCAGCTTCGACTATTTCCCGTTGCCCTGGGCGGAAAGAGTCATAGCCAAAGAAATGTTTGAGGGATTGTTCGAGGGATGAGGGCGCGAGAGATGTTGGCGGATTCGACCCTGACATTTGCTGTAATTGGTTGGTGACTTCTACCCTATTCTAGGTCTTTTGAGCACAAATACAGTTACAATATTTGAGAATCTCAATTTAAGCAGATAAACCGATGCCGAAAGCAATTTGGAATGGTGCCGTTTTGGCCGAGAGCGATAAGTGCGAAGTTGTAGACAACAACTATTATTTCCCGGCGGATGCAATCAACCGCGAGTATTTCAAGGACAGCAGCACTAACACTACTTGCGGTTGGAAAGGTGTTGCTAGTTATTACAGTGTTGAGGTCGGCGGTCAAGTCAATAAGGATGCTGCTTGGTACTATCCTACTCCGAAGGATGCTGCTAAAAATATTGCAGGATATGTGGCTTTTTGGAAAGGAGTTAAGGTTGAGGCTTAGTTGGTTTTCGTAGGCTGATTAGCCGCGATTTCGATAAGTTATCGGTCAAGATAGAGGACACAACATTGTTGTGTCCCTACGGGTTATTTAAATTTAATTTAAATTAATTTAAACAGACAACCGGGCGGTTAAAACCGCGTCTATACAAACAAAACCCACCTCCGTGGGTTGAAGAATGGACGGTTAAAATTACTTTTTTTTATTCAGTAAACAAGATTTTAAAAGTCCTTTCAATCAAAATTTCGGACGGCTTCTCTGCCTCATAACTCGTTACCAGGCTAAGCGAAAGTAACGCATATCCGGAGGCTCTGCCTCCATTTTCCCAGGCGAGGCAGAGCCTCTGGATATAGGTTCCAAGGCTAAGCCTGGGAACCAGTTAAAATACAGGATTTACATAAATTTAATTCAACAGGATAACCGCTATATTTAGCAGTCCTCTTTGAGAGGACTTTTGCTATGAGACGGGGGTTTTGAACCCCCGGCGGACTGTTGGAGAAGCGCAATAGCCCTCAAATGTTAATCTTTCTCCCAGGCGGCGGCTGCTTCCCATCCCAAGCCGCGACGAACTACAATTGGTTCGCTTTCTGTCAAATCGAGAATCGTAGAGACTTGATATCCCGGATCGGAATCATCATCGATAATGATATCTACTAACTTTAAAAAACAGTCAAAAAGTTCGGCTTTGCCAAAGCTTTCTGCTTTAGATTCCGGCACTGGTGCTGCACCTTCATCATCAGTGGTAATGTGAGCAGATGTGGAAATAATCGGATTTCCCAAAGATTCTAGCAGTGTAAAACAAAGCGGGTGGTTGGGAACGCGAATTCCCGTGGTTTTGCGTTTTGGGTTCATTACCAATTTTGGCACTAACTTGCTAGCTGGTAGCAGAAATGTATACGGCCCGGGGATTAACCGCTTGATGATTCTGTATGCTTCATCGGTGACGGCAGCATACTCGGTGATATTTGACAATGAGGAGCACAAGAAGGTTAAGGGCTTATCATTGGATAGTTGCTTGATCCGCCTGACTCGTTCTACGGCAGATTTGGAGTTGAGATCGCAGCCGATCGCGTAAACTGTATCTGTTGGATAAAGCATCACTGCCCCATCTTTGAGAGATTTTGTAATCTTCTCGATCCGGTCTTTCTGGGGTGCAACTGGATGGAGTCCGTAAATAATTGCCATGTTAAGGTATTGCAGGCTAAGTGGGCGATCGACAAATGTGCTAAAACAATCAATGTTGAAAATTAATTGTTAATAATGAATAAAATAGCTTATTTTGACTGTCCTACCGGCATTGCTGGCGATATGTGCCTAGGAGCTCTTGTACACGCTGGTGTTCCCTTAGACTACCTAATCGAAAAACTAGATTTACTAGGCATTTCGACTGAGTACCAATTGCGGGCCCAATTAGTCCACCGCAATACTCAACAAGCAACTAAATTTTATGTCGATTTAACAGGAGATTTGCCCTTAAAATCAAACAATCTGGCTGCTGACTCCGCCCTCGATCCCTCGGAAACGGAATCGCCGACTTTCGATGCGCGCCACCACCATCACCACGGGGAAGAACATTCTCACAGTCACGGCGAAGCAGATGCCGAAATTAGCCACAGCCATCACCGCCATTTGCCCCAAATTGAGCAAATCATTGTCTCTGCAAAATTGCCTCCGCGCGTGGAAGCGTGGAGTTTGAGCGTATTTGGCAAATTAGCAGATGCAGAGGCTGCCGTACATGGTATTCCCCCAAGCGAGGTTCACTTTCACGAGGTGGGGGCTACGGATGCAATTATTGATATTGTCGGTACTTGTTTGGGTTTGGATTGGTTGGATATTCAGGAGTTTTACTTTTCGCCGATGCCGACTGGTGGGGGTACGGTGAAGGCTGCACATGGCAAGTTAGCTGTGCCCACGCCTGCTGTGATGCGGTTGTGGGAAACTCATGGAGTGCCGGTTTATAGCAATGGGATCGATCGCGAGTTGTGCACTCCTACGGGTACTGCGATCGCTTGTACTCTCGCTTCTGCTTTTGGCCCGCCACCATCGATGCAGATTCAGGCGATCGGTTTGGGTGCGGGTTCGCGAAATCTAGTAATTCCTAATATTTTGCGCCTCTGGATTGGTAGGAAGGAAGAAGGAAGAGGGAAGAAGGAAGAAGGAAGAGAGGAGAAGGAAGAAGGAAGAGGGGAAAAGTCAAGTAATTACCAATTACCAATTACCAATTTACAATTACCGATCGCCAATTCGCAGGAAACAATCTGTGTTTTGGAAACGCAAATTGATGATTTGAATCCGCAGGCGATCGGCTATGTTTTTGATGCTTTGTTTCTCGCCGGAGCTCTGGATGTTTTTACTACGCCAATTGTGATGAAAAAGTCGCGGTTGGGGGTTTTGTTAACTGCTATTTGTCATCCCGAATTTCAGGATGCTTGCGAGGCTGTGATGTTTCGGGAGACTACTACTTTGGGAATTAGGCGATCGACTCAACAGAGAACTATTTTGGAGCGAGAAATCGCCAAAGTTCAAACTGAGTATGGCGACGTGCAAATAAAAGTTGCTAAGTCTGGAGAAACGATTGTTAATGTGCAGCCGGAGTACGAAGATTGTGCGGAAATTGCCCGCGTGAAAAATGTTAGTTGGCGTGAAGTTCATCGGTTGGCGCTGCAAATTTGGTACGATCGCAATCGAGCAGTTGACAGTTGACAGTTGACAGTTGACAGTTGGTAGTTGACAGTTGACAGTTGACAGTTGACAGTTGGCGGTTGGTAGGAAAGCTTCGGAGGGTAAACTCCCGTGCCGATCGTCCAGTTTTACTGTTAGTTGCGCTTTTGGGAAATAGAGAGAGAGTAAGGGTGTTGGGCTTGCGATCGATCGCCCACAAAAATCACGTAAGTTCCCTTGTCCCCATAACCTGAAAATTCTACATTACCCGCAGCAGCATTCGCTGGTAGGACGCAGAAACGACCCCTCGGCCCCTGAATCATCAAACTAGGCGCTCCTGCTGTTTTTACTGCAATTCGCCAGTAAGGTAAATCCTGCGTTACTTCGATGACGTGGTTCGGCCCTGGGGCGACGAAACCGCAGTCGCCGCTATTGTTCGGGCCGCCGGAAACGCCGGAAACGCTCAGCGGTTCGGGAAATCCGGGGGCAATTTGTAGCGGTTGGCTCCGAAGGGCTCCGGCATCCGCTAAAATCATTGCCAAGGCTAGGGTGACGATCGCACTAAACCACCGTTTGCCGCGATCGCCCGCACAGTGTATCTTCATAAAAAAAAACTCGGTAAGTGGGAAACCAGCGTGGCTTGAGCCTCGGAGAGGGAAACGACACGGGGGACTTCAGTCCCCGTGAACCCCCTTGCGGGGTTGGAGGGGTATGGTTGCCCCTCCAATGGAGATATTGTGGTCTCCTTTCTCCCTTGCGGGGTAATGTTCGTGCAGACCTGGTTATAAAGGCTTGTTAGACCTGCAACACTGTTTCAGTGACTTTAAAACTGTTTAATTGCAGATGACAGAGCGAAAAACTGGCGTCGCATTCAAGGAGTGTCGTGACCTAAATAACGGCTCCTCGTGATCGAGGGGTCTGGTCAGCACAGCTTGCTCGATTTCTCTTACAAGCTCAGTCCCTTTAGGGCTGAGTTACTGACATTTCCTCACACAATGACGTTTAGTCCTAGTTCTTTAGACGATAGATGATAATTGCGGTTCCAAACACATTAATCTAAACTAAGTAAATCCACTTAATTAAATGTAAAATACAGATCCGTAACAAGCTTGCTGTGTATGTCTTCTGCCTTCTACCTGATGACTGATGACTGATGACTGATGACTAATGACTTAACTACTGAATTTTATGAATCCTCAAAATAACTTCAATTGGCAGCAGGCGATCGCAGAACTCAAAGCTAAACTAGAACGATCGCCCCTCGTCCAACAAAATCCCGACAGCTATCAAGCTGTCGGCACGTTCTACAATCAATTTTTAGACAAGTTTCAAAGACTGCCCAAACCGGGGCAGGTGGCAGTTTTTGCCGTCGGAGCGATCGTTGTCCTGACAGTCTTCAATAGCATCGTACAGCTAATTTCCGCCCTGATGACTCTTGCGGTTCTGGGAGTGCTAATCTACATAGCGTATAAATTGGCAATATCTCCAGATTCGTCCCATCACTAACGACTAAAAATAGGAAATTATCAATATGGCTGGCCCAACCGCACCCGGTGGTATTAATCAACCCGATCCGTCTTGGCAGAGACAATCCCAGCAAATGCCACTGCTGGTTCGCCGGTGCGGCACCTTTGCTGTTGAAATTTCCTTTCTGGTGGCCAGTGCCCTCGTTCCCTTCAGCATCGGCGCATTGGTGAATCAGGAATCTCCAACGGTACCCCTCAATTCCTCAGTAGCAGCAGCATCGGAAAGCGTCGCCCGTGTTTTGGGCATACCGGTGCGCGATCGCAACCCCAGAGTTGCACCCCTAACTAATCTATTGTGGTCGGGGGCGCTGCTGGCACCGGCAGCTTTAGTGGCGTGGCAGTTGTTTTTGCTCGCCAGAACCGGTCAAACTCTCCCGAAACGCTGGTTTGGGGTGAAAGTTGTCACAACATCGGGCCATCCTCCGGGTTTTGGGCGAGTGCTAATTCGCGAAATTTTAGGGCGCTGGGGAGTGCCTCTGGGCATCGCTTACGGCATTTGGCGCTTGTCTGGGGCGTTTCCGGATTTAATTATTTTAGGGGCGTTGAGCGGCTTGTCAGTGCTGGCAGATGGCGCTTTGGCACTGCGCTACAAACGGCAATCGGGACACGATCGCCTCGCTAATACTTTGGTCGTCTATGCTCGATCGGGCCAACTGTCTTCCAATCCTGTCAAAAGTCAAGAATGGACTGAGGAAGACGCGCAGATTGCTGCTTTGGTTTTGACTCCGGAAACCGACGTGAAGCAAGAGCCTAGTTTGTGGAATTGGATTCGCCAGCACCCCGGCACAACTTTGGTAATAGTTACTACCGGCAGCGCGGGATTGATTTTGGCTTTGTTTGTCGGCACTCTGATTTACACTCAAAGTCAAGCAAATTTGCGCGATTCCCGCCAGCGGAATGACGAATTATTTGTGGCTTTAGTGAGTAAATTGTCTCCGACTTCGGCTAGCGGCACCTCGGGGAGGCGATCGGCAATTTTGGCTTTGGGGGCGGTGGAAGACTCCCGCGCCGTACCGCTGTTAGCCGATTTGCTGGCTCAAGAAGACAGCAAGGCGATGCTGGATGCGATCCAGCAAGCTTTAGTCAGTACCGGGCCCAAGGCTTTGCCTGATTTGCAGCGGTTGAATCAAGCTCTTAGCAACGATCTCGAATCCCTGCGCTACGGGGGAAAGGCGCCGGAACGCGAGTTAGCGGCGACCCGCCAGCGAACAGTGCAAAGGGCGATCGGCAAAATTCTCACAGTGTATAGCGGCCAGCTCAACGGCGTCGATCTCAGCCGCACAGATTTAAGTCAAAGTCCTGCCGGCTCGGGTCAGTTTACTTTAGTATTAGACAAAGTTGACTTATCGGGAATTAAGCTGAGAAAAAGCAATTTAACCAATGCTAACTTGCAGGGAATTCGCTTTTATGGTACCGGAGAAGACAGGCGTCCGGGAACCTTTGACGATTGGATTTCTGACTTAAGCGAAGCTAATTTTGAGGGAGCAAATTTAACGGGAGCATCTTTGAACAGTGCTGTCATGTACCGCACTACTTTTGTGCGTGCTATCCTGAACAAAGCTAATTTGTCAAACGGCAATTTGAATGGAGCTAATCTTAGCAACAGTCTTTTAATCGGGGCTTTTTTGCAGCAAGCCATGTTAAAAGAGGCAATTTTTACGGGTGCAGATATCGGCAGCGCGAATTTTTCGGGAGCAAATTTGTCAAGTGCGCGTTTGGGTAAAGTCAAGGCTCAAGGTACTCAGTTGTCCTCGACAAATTTGTCTAAATCGGAATGGCAAGGTGCAGATTTGTCCGGTGCAGATTTGAGCGGCGCTAACTTACAAAATGCCGATTTTAGTTCGGCTAAACTGGCTAACGCTAATTTAAAAGATGCTCGGTTGCAAGATGCTAATTTGCAGAATGCGGACGTGAGTTCGGTCGATTTTCGGGGCGCAAATTTAGCGGGAGCGAATTTTCAAGGCGCTGTGTTTCAGGGGAAGGCGACTGCGGAGCAGTTTATTCAAAGTCCGCCCGGTAGCAAATCAGGTCGATTCCAAGGTATTAATTTTGCTGAGGCTAAGAATTTAGATCAAAGTCAAATTGCTTACATTTGTTTGCAGGGCGGGATTCATCCGAAGTGTCCGCCAAAAAATTAAGGGTTGGTTTGTAGTGAGGACTTTAGTCCGCATCCCGAGAAGGACTAAAGTCCTCACTACGAACCTATTTGTTTGTAGTCAGGAATGCGAGTCCTGATTAAAGCGTCAAAGATTGAGGATTTGTTTCAATCAATTTGGCTAAATCTTGCAAGAAAGATGCAGCGTCAGCACCGTAAATAATTCGGTGATCGCAAGTAATATTCACTTGCATTTGCCGCTTCACTCCCATCAAGCCTTCCTCGTTAGCTACGACTTGCTGCCGCGAAGAGCCGATCGCCAAAATCGAGCCTTGATTTGGCGGCAAAATCGCGTCAAACTTATCTACTCCGTACATTCCCAGATTGGAAAGAGTAAAAGTTCCCGTGGTGTATTCGTCAGGTTTTAGCTGTTTGGCGCGGGAGCGATCGACTAAATCCTTCCAAGTGCGGGAGAGCGAATAGATATCGAGGCGATCGGCATTTTGCAACACCGGCGTAATCAAACCGCCGCCGTCCATGGCCACCGCTACCGCCACATTAATATCAGCCCGGTGTTGAATTCCGGACTCTACATAACAAGCATTCAGCAGAGGATGTTTTTGTAAAGTTACAGCTACTGCTTTAGCCAGCAAAGCCGTCATTGTGACGCCTTTTGACTTAATTTGTTTGTAGAGTTTGTCGAGATTATCGGTAGTAATTGTGTAGCCGACGCGGAAACACGGCACGCTCAAACTTGCTTCCATATTGCGAACTACCGCATTTTGCAGCGCATTCATCGGTACTCTGTTACCGGAAAGCGCTACCGCTGGGATTGGTGCGGGTGCGGGTTTGGCTGCTGCGGGTGCGGCTGCTGCGGGTGCTGGTGCTGCGGGAACTGTTACGGGTTGCTGAACCGGGGCGGGTTGGGCTTTACCGGCGGCTGCTTCGACATCTTCTGCCACAATCCGACCGTTGGGGCCGCTGCCTTTGATCGAATTCAAATCTACTTTAAATTCTTTGGCTAACTTGCGAGCGCGGGGAGAAACGATGCTGCGCCCGTTTTGGCGGCTGACGTTTTGCTGCAAACCCACTGATGCGGTTGCTGCGACAGGAGCGGGGACTGGGGCTGCTGGGGCTGCGGCTGCTGGGGCTGCGGCTCCTTGTTTTTGGGCGGCGGCGATTTCGGCTTCTGTTTCTGCTACCAGGGCGATCGCAGCTCCGACGGTCGCAACTTCGCCTGCTGGTACAATAATTATTGCTAGATAGCCTTCGTAGAAAGACTCGACATCCATGTCGGCTTTGTCGGATTCAACTACGACTACGGTTTCGCCTTTTTCTACTTTGTCTCCGGCGGATTTGACCCAGGAAACAATTTTGCCCTCTGTCATGGTAGAGCTCAGGGCTGGCATGAAAACTTCGCGAATCATCTGTAAAAAGTCCTTGTGAGTTTAATTGGCCATCGGTATTTGGGAATTGATAATTGGCGATCGGCAATTGGCAATAATTATTATTATGCCAGCCTCTAGTCCGAAGATGTGTGACTATTAACTCAAAATTATCTACCAATTAGCAATTACCAATTACCAATTACCAATTTCTAATTTCTAAATATCACCTCGAATTTCTTCAACGATGCCGTCGCGGAGCAGAACTTCTACTTGCATTTTTTGAATCAAGTTTTCTCCCAACCCGACGGTGAACGTGCCGTCAATTTGACCTTGACTGACTTCTTGTTCGAGGTCTAGCACCTGCACTTGCTGAAGCTGTTGCAGGTTTTGGTTTTTCTGTTCTAGCAGTTCGCTCTTTTTTTGATTCACCTGCATTTGAATGTTTTCTATTTGCTGCATTACTTGCGGCCCGGGGGGTTGCAGGTTTTGCTTTTGAATTTCAGAAACCATCCGCTGCCCTTGCATTTCTAGCTGTTGTAGCTGAGAATCTATTTGATTGATTTGGGCTTGGAGTTGCTGTTGAGCTTCTTCTTTCCAGCGGGGAGTAACGACGACTTTAACGTTAATCGATCGCTTCAAGAGTAATTGTGCTTCCATAAAGTTGTTGCTTGTCAATTGCGAAGTAGGAATTAGTCATTAGCCATTAGTCATTAGTTAGTTGAGCAATATTTCCTAATGACTCAGGACTCGGACTCGGGACTCGGGTATTGATATCAACTTAACGTCAAACCTATTATCAGTCTTCTGTCTGGCGATTCAGGCCAGATCCCCCCTAGCCCCCCCTTATTAAGGGGGGGATAAGAATCTTCTCAAAGTCAACCCCTACTCCCCTTATTAAGGGGGATGCGAGGGGGATCTGGCCTCTGCTATAAACGAGAGATACAAAGGTTTTCAGGCTTAAGTTGACACCAATGGGGACTCGGGTGTTGGGATAATTTTTGCTTTTCCATTCCCCAAGTCCAGCGAATATTTTCAAAACATCCCGTCAATCATATCGCGGTAGTGTTCCGTCACAACCGGGCGCTTAATTTTCAGCGTCTGGGTCAACATTCCATTTTCCATCGAAAACGGCTCCTGAATCAACCGGAACGGGCCAATCCGATCGTCGGCACGGTATCCGGGGCGATTTTGCACCTCGCGGTTCAATTCTTGGCGGAATAAGTCTTGAATTGTCTTGCTATTCCAGTCAATTTCGTGTATTGGCGGATTCTGAGTTTCTGCCCATTTCTGCACAGCTTCAGAATTAGGGACAATCAAGGCGCCGATCGATCTCTGGTCTTGGCCAACTACCATAATTTGGTCGATGTATGGGCTGCGCGCGCAGGCGTCTTCGATCGGCTGCGGTTCGATGTTTTCGCCGTTGCTAAGGACGATCGTATCTTTGGCGCGCCCAGTCAAAACTAAGTCGTTTCCCGGAGTCAGCCAACCCAAATCGCCGGTGTCGAACCAGCCCTCGGAGTCTATGGCTTTGGCCGTAGCCTGGGGATTGAGATAGTAGCCCTGCATGATTTGCGGCCCGCGTCCCAAAACTAAACCGCGCTGGCCAGTTGGCAGTTGCTGTTTCGTTTCGGGGTCAACTATTTTAATTTCGGTATGGGCGATCGGTTGTCCGGCAGAACCTTTAAGATTGTGCCAAGGACGGCGGACTGTCAAAACTGGGGATGTTTCGGTTAAACCATATCCCACCAACAAACCGATATTTGCTATTTCAAAGAAGTTGTCTAAATGCGCGGCCAAAGAACCGCCGCCGCTAATCGCCCACTTAAAACGTCCTCCCGTAGCTTCCCGGACTTTTTGGTAAACCAGTTTTTCGGCAAGGGCGTGTACGGGAAACAACAGAATGCTTTTGATGCGGGCGATCAGTTTTTGGGAAGCAGAAGCAGGTTTTAAATTGAGAGTTAATCCTTGAAAAATGCGGCGCGCCTCGATGTATTGCTGGCTGGCAGACAACAGGAAATTTACCAGTTTTTGTTTATTGGGTGGCTGTTCCCTAAATTGCTTTTGTACTGCCTCGTAAATCGATTCCCAGATGCGCGGAACGCTTACCATGTACTGGGGTTTGCAAGTTTTAAAGTCTTGTTTGAAATACCGAATATTGGTGTAGATTTGCGTGCAGCCTTGGGAAAGCAGGAAGTATTCGACTGTGCGTTCGTAGGCGTGCCAACTGGGCAGGATGCTGAGGGCGGAGTCGCCCGGTTGGGGTTGCAAAATTGTGCCGAAAGTGGTGATTTGGTGCAGCAGGTTGCCGTGGGTCAGGATGACGCCTTTGGGTTTGCCGGTGGTACCGCTGGTGTAGAGGAGGGTGGCGAGGGTTTGCTGGTTGTGGTTGGCGGGTTTTAAGGGGTTGTTGGCGCCCGAGGCCATGACTTGGGAAAATTTAACTGTGTTGAGAGTTGTGTTGGTTGGCGGTTCTTCGTCGGAGAGGAGGACGATGAGTTCGATCGGCAAATCGGGGAGACGATGTTGGAGTTTTTGGAGTAATGCCAGGTTTTCGACTATTAAGGCGGTACTGCCGCTGTCTTGGATGATGTAGAGGAGTTCTTGGGGGTCGGCGGTGGCGCCTCGAACGGCGTTGGCGGCCCCGGCGGTCATGATTCCTTGGTCTGCTATCAGCCAGCGGGGGCTGTTGTCGGCGAAGAGGGCGACGCGGGGAGGGATTGTTTCTGCTGGGTTTGGATTGATGCCGAGGGCCTGCAAGCCGCTGGCGAATTGCTGGATTTGTTGGTAGAGGTCGGTGTAGGTGAGTTTGATTTCGGGTTTGCTGTGGGGATCGTGGAGGGCCACGGTTTGGGGAAATCGCTGTTTGACGATCGCCCAAATTTCTGGTATCGATCGAATGGAACTGTAATCGATCAGGTGGCTGAGGTTGGCGCGTTCAATGTCGCTCATTTGAGACGGGGCGTCAGGTGCAGGGTGGTTCATAGGTATGTTTTGTCAGTTGTGGGCGATCGAAGTATTGGATGTGAATTTAGCATCTCTAGGCTTCTGAATAATAGCCTTCTACATCATCGCCTTCTACCCAAACAAATAGGACTTACGCACGGATGGCCAGAAACCGGGTTTTTTGGTCTTGATGCGTAAGTCCTGACAAAGAGATTTAGACAATTTTCCGGCACTCTGGGAACAGAAAAATACTCATATTCTCTGGTGCGCTTCTGAAAATCTTCCAAAAAATAGTCAGATTCGTAAAATTAATTGTATAAATCAATAAATTTCACTTAATACTGTCATTGCGAGGAACGCTCTTCGTTAGCGATATTTTATGAAAGCAATCGCCAAGTTTATTTTTCATAAATTTTTACCCCAGGGCCGTATTATATGTTAGAGCGTATCCGGTAGATTACCATAACAATGATAGTTCGTAGTGCGGACTTTAGTCCGCTCTTCATCTGCGGACTAAAGTCCGCACTACGAACCTTACTTATTGCGTTATATCTACCGGACACGATCTTGAAATTCCTTTGCTACCGCGCTTGTTTAATCAGCAATTGAATCATCGCAATTTTGGCAATCAGTAGCTCGCGAGTGGTAGTTTTTTTTTCATAATTTTAAATTCAAATCCAGGCTACCCGACTTTATGGCGTGGTTGGGCGAGCAGGGCGAGATATGTGTTGGGCGGCCCAATTAGCAGCCCAACTATTTTGAATATTTGGGTTTCAGGAGATGTGCTTCATTCAGTTTTCGTTAACTGCCAAAGTTGAATTTCATAACAAAGATGCCGCTCAAAAAGTTGACTGGCTTCCAATCCTTCAACTACTAACTTCTTAAACCAGCGCCGAAATATCCAGCGCAGTAATTTGTGGATTGGCGGAACTGCGATCGAAATCAAGTCCGCAACATAAATCATTGTGTTCAGTCCATACCTGCGGAAAGTATCGACATAGAGGTCAATTGTCGGTAAAATATGAGTGGAAATATCCTCAGTTTTTACTAACGTAAATCCAGCTTGCAACAATGCTGTGTTAAGCTCGGTGACAAGATGACAGTTAGAAAACATTCCCTCTGTATAGTTAGGATTAGAGCGCATCATATCGGCAAGCAGTACGTAGCCTCCGGGATTGAGGACAGCCGCAGCACCTTGGGCTATATCGACAGCAGACATATATTGACTGCTTTCGCTAAACAGAACCAAATCGTAGGAGTGGGTGGCTTTGAAGTCTTCAAATTTGGTGAGGTGGAAGATTGCCCGATCGCCTGTACACTTGAGAAACCGCTGTTGTTGGAACGGATCGGGTGCGAGTCCTTCGACTGCAAAAGCTCGATCGAGCAAATAAGCCGCATTTCCCCCAATCCCGCACCCTACATCCAGCACCGTCTTGATGTCTTTGGGGATAAAATCTAACAATTTATCAGTATAAGCTTGCTGAGCCTTGCGTAAACGCGCGATCGTGAGTTCCTCAGCAGGCACGGGTAGAGTTTGCCAATAGCCGTAATGAAGGTATGGCGAATCTGTCAGCCCCAAATAGTAATTCAGCGCTGCATTTTGGTAGCGAGTGACTTTGGAAATAGAAATTGATTTTGAGTTCGGCATTGAGAAAATTCGATACAATTGAGGATTTCCGGGAGGATTAAAATTCTTCCCAGCGCTTGCATATATGTTAATAACACTGAAGTGCCTAAATTGCCAACTGTTGCCACAAATTGATATAATTTTACCGTCGAAGTGCGATCGAATAATACCAATTTTATAAAGATTTTCTAGAGATGAACTCTTAGCCCCCCCAAAGCATCGGGGGGGTTGGGGGGGTTATTGTATAACACTACTTTAGAAAAATGGTATAAAACATCAAAGACTAAAATAGATATTTAAGCCGGATTTGGCATAACGTCAAACTCAATATTTTCATACAAATCTCCCACCGAAAATTCCACAGAAATAGAAGTTAATGAAACTCGATCGCCCGCACAGCTATATTCCGAAAAAATCCACTTATTTCCATCAGTTTTAGAGTATTGCTGCACCTGTAACCGATATTGATCGATTAATAAATACTCCTGAAAACTCGGAATACTACGATAAGCCGCAAACTTTTCATCGCGATCATAAGCTTTGGTACTTTTAGAAAGAACTTCTGCAATCAGCACAGGATTGGTAATTGTATCATTGCGTCCCGATTGCAACTCGATCGGTTTCGCCACAACGATCACATCTGGATAAGTATAATTATTAAGTTGCGGAACCCAAAGCCGCTGATCGGAACTAAAAGTCCGATATGGTTGGCCTTTTAACGCCAGTTTCAGCGCAAAAACTAAATTAGTAGTAATTTCACTATGATCTGGTGTGCCACCTGCCATCAGAATTATCTCCCCATTGATAAACTCATGTCGCTCTTCAGAATTGATTTCCAATTCTAGATATTCTTCAGCCGTGTAGGTTTTCGTTTCAACTTGCGCGATCATACACAACGGTCTCCTTTAATCGACTGATTCCAGTTTATCATAAGATTTTTTATAATTAAATGTGAAATTTCATAAATATTTGAGCTAAGACTTATTCAAGAATTCGGCAATGTGGATATTACGATATTGTTTGGATGATCTGCATCCAGATAAGTATTCCCAGGCAGAACCTGGGAACGAAAAAAGCACTTCAACAGTGCTTCTAGCTTCTGGGTTCAAAGAAACATACTCGCGACACCAGTCACCAAATGTTTTGTTTGCAGGTTGCGTTTCTGCCGCGATCGCACATAGTGCATTTCCAGACAATGCTAGGATCGTAAAACAAGTAAGTGCGATGGATTTGGTGGATTAATATGAAGTTTCAAGTTAGAGCATATGATTCCAGTGTGCCCAATCGCAGGTAGACTCTGGTTTGATCGGGCAAATCTTGGGAGAAATCGGATTTCCACCGATGTGAAATAACATCAGGTTAGTCAAGGATTGTAAGGGTTTGATATCGCTGATTTTATTGTCATTAAGTTCTAGCCAGTTAAGTTTAGTCAACGATTGTAAGTATTTGATGTCGCTGATTTGATTATTTCGGAGGATGAGAGTAGTTACTTTAGTCAAGGATTGCAATGGTTTGATATCACTGATTTGATTATCGCTGAGCTCGATCCAGTCAAGTTGAGTCAAAGATTGCAATGGTTTGATATCGCTGATTTTATTGTTGCTGAGTCCGAGCGTAGTCAGGTTGGTCAAGGATTGTAATGGTTTGATGTCAGTAATTTCATTTAGACTGAGATTTAAAGTAGTTAGATTGGTCAAGGATTGCAATGGTTTAATGTCAGTAATTTCATTCTTTATGAGACCGAGTTGAGTGAGGTTAGTTAAGGATTGCAATGATTGGATATCGCTAATTTGATTGTTTTCAAGACCAAGTTGAGTGAGGTTAGTCAAAGATTGTAATGGTTGGATATCACCGATCTTATTGTTGTAGAGGCCGAGATTAGTCAGCTTGGTTAAATATTGTAATGGTTTGATATCACTAATTAGATTATCGCTGAGACCGAGATTAGTCAGGTTAGTCAAGGATTGCAAGGGTTTTAGATCGCTGATTTGATTTTTGTGGACTAAAAGTTTAGTTAGTTTCGTTAAGGATTGCAAGGGTTTGATGTCAGTGATTTCATTACTGTTGAGGTCGAGTTCCGTGAGACTCGAAAGTTTCTGATTAGCTGCATCGCACTGAGTAGTTGCAGCTTTTTCTAACAAAACTTCAACAGTATGTTTAATTTCAGGACTCAGAGAATCTTTTTCGCGACACCAATCACCAAATGTTTTGTTTCCCCGTATCTGTGGAAATGACAAAGAAGATATATTTCCGCATGATGATAGACCGATCGCACTAAAAGCAACTACCACCATCAACCTTGACAAATGCACGTATTTCTGCATGACCATAAATTTCATAATATTGCACCTATAATTCCGTGAACAGTAAAGTTTTAGACAAAAAGCCTTCAGAGAGGACGGTTGTCCTCTCTATAAACTGCACAAATTAACTCAAATATCGGAAAAGTCACCAAAGAGCGAATCAATATCATCCTCGGTAACAACCTCAAATTTATCAACTGGTAAATGATTCAGAGAATCTGGCGAATTCACCGATCGGGAATTAACCTTTGCTGCTGGTAATTGGGCTACAGGTTCCACAACTACAGGCTGCGATTTATGTCCGTTGAGTACAGGTATTTTTGCTGCTTGGTCTCCTTTTTTGGCGGTGGTTTCATTCCGCATGAATGTGGCCATCAAACCGTCAAGCAAACCGCCACCGCCGCCGCTACCGTTGACTGCGACATCGGGTACGACGCGAACGCTACCATCTGCGATCGCCCCAATAGCTTGTAACATCGTGTAACTCTCGGTGCCCAAAGCGCTGACACCAACTTGATAAGCATCGGCTTTTGCTTGTCCCATCAAGCGAATTCCTTGTGCTTCACCACTTGCGTGTTCGATCGCAGCACTAGCAGTCAATTGAGCAATTTTTACGCCTTGTTCTGCCGCCACTACCTCATGTTGAATGTTGGCGATCGCAGTTGCGCGCACCAATTCTTGACGCTGAGACTCTGAACTGCGCTGTGCTTCGTAGGTTTTCTCTTGTTCTTGAGCAATTTTGCGATCGGTCAACGTTTGCATTAACTCCGCTGGTGGCGAAATCACACCGATCAGCGTGTCCACTGCTTGCACATCATAGGCGCGCAAGGCTTGGCGCACGTGTTCCCCGGCTTCTGCTTGGCGATCGCTCCGCGCGATCAAAAAATCAAGTATGGTATATTCTTGAGCCGAATTTCGGAAGTAATTACCGACAATTGGACGCAGCACTTGGTCGATTAGATTCTGCATAGAACCTTGCCGCGAAATCACTCTCGGTGCATCTAAAGTGCCGACATGAATGATTTGGAAAATTTCTAATTCAAAGCCAAATCCATCAAAAGAAAGCAATCTCATCGCACTTAACTTAGAGTCATAGCCATGTTCTCCACTAAACCGTGATGTGAAGTTTAAAACTACATCGGTTGTGGGAACAAGTTCTACTTTCATCACTTTTGTATTGACGGGATGTTTGCCTGGATACAGCGGTTCTACCCATACACCTTTATTACCTTTGGTGACGAGATTTCCGTGAGTAAAAGCCTCCCCACTTACATCTTTTTGCGATGCGCCGACAAAGGAAATTACTACACCTACATAACCGATCGGCACTTCGGTCATCTCTACCTGTTCCACTTGCACAAACCAAGGATTGAGGTTCCACGAACCCGATAGAATTATCTGTTCTTGCAAGCCCCTGCGACCGCCACCTTTGATAAAAGATTGCGCTTTTTGGAAATTGTTGTGACCGGGAATTATCGGGCCGGCGATTTCACCTTCATCAATGGGAACTCCGTCTAGTATGGTCACAATTCCCACACGATCTGGAGCAAGTTTGTATACTTCAAATTCCCACGGCTCCATACCCTTTTGAGCAGCATTGGCTGAAGTGATGACTTCAAATATAGCTGTATTGATCCGATAAGTACCCGTGGTGATTACAGCTAGCTGCCGTCCTTTTTCTCCGCCGTTGGTGAGGAATTTGCGGGCATTTTGGAAATTGTCGCAATCGACGACTGTACCTAAAATGCGATCGGGAGGAATGGTGGCTCCGTCATTGGCAATAATTAAACCGATTTCATCTTGAGGAACGACTACAACTGGTTCTTTTTTAATGCTATATTGCCAGGGAAAATAACCAAAATGCCAGCCTGGAGGAAGGGTGTCTGCTTGCAAACCTCCTTCACCATCGAGAGCAATTAATCTACTGGATGGCAAGTTTTTACTGGAAAATTTCTTGGTGACAATTCCGACTTCTCGTTCGCCGATCGCAATTAACCCCAAAATCCAGCCAATCTTAGGTATGAACATAAAAAATACTACAAGTCCTCCAACGGGATAGATCCACATCGGGATGCCTATTCCTTCATTCTGGGGTACTTGGACTTGTTGGGGTTGGGGCGGTGGTGGATTGGTTTGAGCGGATGCTGGTGGGGCGATCGCGCCGGCTGTTGCGATCGTGGTTGCTACAGATAGTGTTAGGGGTAAAAGTTTGCGGAACCAACCTGTTAATTTAGTCATATTTTTCTACCTAATTTAAGCTAGGATGTACGGAAAATTTGTTAACTAAGATAAGTATTAAACTAATTTATTTGAGTGTCAATTCATAAAAGTCATTGGTTTAGTTCATAAAAGTCATATTTATAAAATCTTTTGTCATAAATTGCGAATTATTGTACTCAAAAATTAGCGAGATATCATGTCTGGTGGCGCAATAAGTAAGGTTTGTAGTGCGGACTTCAGTCCGCTCTCATGCTGCGGACTGAAGTCCGTACTACGAACCCTTTTTGTTATGGTAATTGACCGGACATGATATAAGATATCTCTCGCCCAATGTTATAAATGAAAGGCGATCGCACTTTTGGACAGATTGTGCGATCGGCGTAGCTATCCCGTAGGGAATCGGCTTTATGCAAATATTGCCCGCTAAACCAACGAGAATACGAGAATTATCAACAATAGTTGTGGATGCGCGGGTGGCCAGAAACCGGGTTTTTTGCGACAATACTTAATTACAAACCACAGATTAAGTAAAAACCCGGTTTCTTTGGTTGTGATGCGTAATTTCCGTGGATATCAACCACCGCCACCACCGCCACCGCCACCACCACCACCGCCGCCGCCACCGCCACCGCCACCGCCGCCACCACTATCATCACCACCACCGCCACCGCCACTGTTATAAACACCGCCACTGCTACTGTCATGGCTCAAGAAAAGCAAGACTAACAGTGCTAGAAAAGGAGCAAAGCTTATAGGAAAACCTCTTCCTTCCGAAGAAGATTGAGATTGGTTGCCAGTTTTTTGCCAGCGAGGTTGAGGCACATTAAGAATTGGCTGGGGAAATGCGATCTGCACTTCTAATTCTTGTTCCGGTAGGACAGGCTGACTTGCGACAAATTCATAAGTTTTACCATCTACTTGGCTAGGACTAGCTGGCGTACCAAAGTTTTTAAACGAGACAACTTTACCTGACAAAGCTTCTGGTAATTGAACTCTAACTTTGGCAGTATTAATCGGGGCTTTGCGACCGGATGAAATGGCTTTCCAATAAACTTGAGTATCCTGACCATCTAGTTGCAATCCACCTATTACTCGATATTTTAGGACAAAAGTATGTGATTCTGGTGCTTTTAATTGATGTTGCCAACGAATCCAAAGTTGATTGTTTTCATCAATCCCGGTGGTACTGGCAATGATTTGATTGTTTTCGGCAACGGTGACATCTTTAATCTCATCGACTTTGCCTAAAGGAATATAGCGATATCGTTCAGTATTGTAGTCGGCTGTGAATACATATTTTTGGGTTTCGGTAACTAACATATCTCCGTTGGTCTGAACGTCGATGATGACGTTAATATTTTCCCAGTAGAATGGTACTTCTTGAGCGGCTACATGAGTGACTGTGACTAGAAATATGGTCAATAAGGTGGTGCAGAAATAAAGTATTTTTTGGAGTTGCCTTTTGTTCATAAAATGATTCCTACTGAACAGCTATTGATTACTATTATTCAATAGGTTTCTGGTCAGGTCAATTCATAAAAATCATTTGTTTAGTTCATAAAAGTCATATTGATAAGTCTACACAAACGATGTCCGAAATGAGACGGCGGTTGAAACCGCGTCTACACAAACAATGTCCGCCTCCGCGGACGAAAGAAAGATGGGATGTACGGTTGAAACCGCGTCTTGTCAAACAATGTCGGAGATGACACGGCGGTTAAAACCGCGTCTACACAAACAATGTCCGCCTCCGCGGACGAAAGAAAGATCGGACGTATGGTTTCAAACCGCGTCTACATAAACAATGTCCGAGATGACACGGCGGTTGAAACCGCATCTTGTCAAACAATGTCCGCCTCCGCGGACTCAAGAAAAAAACATGATTTTAATGGTCAATTCTTCAACCTGCGAAAGCAGGTTTGGTTTGTATAGATGCGGTTAAAACCGCGGATTCTTCAACCTGCGGAGGCAGGTTTTGTTTGTGTCGCCGCGGTTTCAACCGCCGGGTATCCTGACAATACTTAACAGGGTTAAAACCGTGCAGATAACACGGCGGTTTAAACCGCGTCTACATAAACAATGTCCGCCTCCGCGGACTCAAGAAAGAAACATGATTTTAATGGTCAATTCTTCAACCTGCAGAAGCACGTGAGTGTTTGTATAGATGCGGTTAAAACCGCGGATTCTTCAACCTGCGGAGGCAGGTTTTGTTTGTGTCGCCGCGGTTTCAACCGCCGGGTATCCTGACAATACTTAACAGGGTTAAAACCGTGCAGATGACACGGCGGTTTAAACCGCGTCTACATAAACAATGTCCGCCTCCGCGGACTCAAGAAAATAAGATGATTTCAACCGCGGATTCTTCAACCTGCGGAGGCAGGTTTTGTTTGTGTCGCCGCGGTTTCAACCGCCGGGTATCCTGACAATACTTAACAGGGTTAAAACCGTGCAGCCAAATACAGCTTCAAATGTGTATCTGCGCGAAGGTTTGTAAGGGTTGGAATTCCAAACGCGCAATTCTCCGTTGAAGCCACGCGAGGCTAAACTAAGGGAAACTTGACGGTAGTTTACTAATGTTCGTTGCAATAATTGCCCGATTAAAATGCCTAAACTGTGCATTCCTAATTTCCAAGTGCGATAGCCACATCGGGAGTTTTGGGCGATCCAAATTTCATCTGCGATCGCCAATAAGCTAAAAATAAAGCGATACATTAGTAATAGCAGTTCTGTGACTAACTCTGGACACCTTAGTTTGCGGAGGATTTGCAAGATTTCGGTAAATGGGACTGTCAACAGGATGAAGTACATACAGCTTGTGGATGCGATCGCGCGCGCTAACAATAAACTCACCTGATATATGCCAATACGACTCACATACAGATAAAAACTGCCGATGTTAATCCCCCAACCTTCCCAAATATCCCATTGAATTGTCGGAATTCGATCGCCCGCAACCGCACCAATCGCCAACGCCGGCACACTCGTCAGCAAAAACATCAGCGGTAGCAACAGCAAGCGCAGATAGAGTTTCGCGGGAATTCCTGCATAAACAACGATCCAGATTGTCAACCAAAGGGCGATCGACAACTGCACCGCGACATGGGAAACTAGAGACAGGATTAATAGGGCGATCGCAAATGATAGTTTGTGAGCTGGCGGCAACCCCCGTAAGCGATTTGTATAAGCCAGACTATCAATCTGATGGTTCATTCCGAGGATTTCTTGTCAGATTGTTGCCCAGATTGCGATCGGCCTTTATACAACCCAATCACGTAGCCAACTACGCCCGCCCCCATCGCTGCTTGAGACGCAAACAATAGACTGGAGATTTCGCTGCTAGCAGGCTCAAATAAGTGATTGAACCAAGGTTTATAACCCGGTTGAATTTCGGTAATTGCTTTCTTAGCTTGGTCATCCGTACCGCCGTATTCACCCCGGACAAAAATAAGAGGAAATGCTGCCAGAACAATCACTGCAACCGCTAACAGCCAATTTTGTTGCGAAGTAGCTTGCTGATTTTTGGTAGGTTTTTGATTCACAATTTATGACTCCTGTCTCAATAATTTCAAAGTTTCCAACTCCGGCTTTCCGTAAGAATGTAGCCAATTCCAGACCAATACAGTCAGCAATCCCTCAGCGATCGCCAGAGGAACTTGAGTAATTGCAAAGATGCCAGCAAACTTGAGAAATGAAGTCATAAAACCGCCAGTTGCTGCCGGAAAAGCTAACGCTAATTGTATCGAAGTCGTCAGATAAGTCAGCAAATCTGCCAAAGCCGCCGCACCAAAAATTGCCGCCCGCTGACTGCCAGTTCGCAACAGCAATCGATAGATAAAATATGCAGCAAAAGGCCCGACAATCGCCATCGAAAACATATTAGCGCCCAACGTTGTCAAGCCGCCGTGGGCTAGCAGTAATGTTTGAAACAACAGCACTAAAGCCCCCAATACAGCCATCACCGAAGGGCCGAACAAAATTGCACCCAAACCTGTACCCGTTGGGTGAGAGCAACTCCCCGTTACCGAAGGAATTTTCAACGCAGAAAGCACAAAAGTAAACGCACCCGCCAAAGCAAGTAATAATTTAAGTTCCGGGTGTTCTTTGGTAATTTGGGCGATCGATCGCAAACCGAATACAAAAAAAGGCAGCGCCACCATCCACCAAAACGCCGCCCATTGCACCGGCAAAAAACCTTCCGAAATGTGCATAGCTGCGGCCGGTGTTGCCGATGCTAGGACAAGATAACAACTCAAGCCAGCCATCAATCCCAAGCTGACCAATTTCCGATTTCTGGCCTTCACACTGAACCTCGCAGATGAGACAATCTAAACTAACGCATCGGCGGGCATCCTGACTCAGAAAGCAACAAGACTTTCATTACAGTTGCGGGACAGCGCCGGACTTGCACCGAACTTTCCCCCTTTCCTCTAACGGCTGTTCCCCATTAGAACCGACTGGTTAGATATAGTTTAGTCGATCGCGCAACTCTCAACCGATATTTTACAAAAATTATTTCAGATTAAATAACTCAATATCGCCTATCTTCTTCCTTCTCTTCCTTCGCGTCCTTCGCGCCTTCGAGGTTCGTTAAAATCTTCACACAATTCAAAATTATAGCTAAACAACTCAATGCTATAATATCAATGAGTTTTGAGGACAACCACCATGTTAGATTACAACTTTCCGAAGCACTGGCCCTCAGCCGACGAACTACCAGACTCAGACGAAACACCAGTGGATAACGAACTTCAAGAATTAATTCCAGGATTGCTAAAAGCAATATTGCTCATACTTTGGGCAGAACGCATGGACTGGTTTTTTGGCATAGATATGGGTCTTTACCATCACCCAAAAAAACCTGCTATTGTGCCTGATGCCTTCTTGAGTTTAGGAGTAAAACGGTTTTCTCGGGAGGAATTGCGTCCTATCGCAAAAATGGCGATCGCCAGAGGTAATTAAATAATGCTAATGAATTTGCGTTCTTACGACATCATTTGCTTTGGTGATGAAGTTCCAGGAGTTCTAGCCGTTATCTCAGCCGCCCGAGAATACCGCCGCCGGACAAACCTTTATCCGCGAGTTTTGCTGATGTCTAAAGGAAGCTTGCAAGAAGGAATTGGCGGGCATTTAGTCAGAGGTGGACTCGCTTATTTAGATAGAAGTCAAATCAGTCAACAACTGCAACAATCTTTAAATTTAGATACCTTCGGTTCACCGCCGACAATCTATCAAGAACTCCTGCAAAAATCCGGTGTCAGCGCGATCGCCCTTGACCCCCGCAAAGCCAGTCCAGCGCTGAAAGCAATGCTGGTACAAGCAGGAGTCGCAATCCTCAGCAAAGTAGAAATTAAATCAGTTAATAAAGAAGGCAAAAAAATTTCTAGCATAATTACCTCGACAGGGACAGTTTATGCAGCCAAACAATTTATTGATGCCACTGTCAATGGCGAATTAGCTCAAGCGGCAGGTGTGCGAAAGCTGAATGGATTTGAAACCTTTGGTTTGCCTAACTCAGAACTTCCTGTCACCCTAGTTTTTGAAACCCAAGGACTCAGTGTCAGAAGACTGAAAGAACTCGATTACCTTTATCTAAAACGCTTCACAAACCTTGCTGATTCCGAGGCTCAAAAATTTTTGCTAGCCGCTGCGGGTAAAGATGCCAAACTAGCAGAACAACTGCGCCAGGAAATGATCGACACCAGAGGAAACCTCAAAACTCTGTGGGCGGGGAACGATTACATCGATGTGCGATCGCCCGCACTGTCTGTAGCATACCACTCGTTTAGAGGCAGAAAGCTATCTTTTCCTGAAACCGGCATAATTTTAGATGAGGGAAATATCGCCATACTTCCCGATGATAGACTGTCGTGGAACGCGCTGTTATTTGCAGTCACCGGCAGCGAAGCAGAAGCCTTAGCCAGAAGCGGCAGCAAACCCACAGCTAATATGCAAAGAGAGATGCTATCTGTAGCAACTTGGCTGAAGAGTTTGGGAGCTACTTCTGTTACTTCTGCCTCAGAACTTTATATCAGACACGCCGGGAACGTGACGGGAGTTGTAGAACCTTTAACCGGCGCACAAATGCTGCTTGGTGGCGTACCTGCTAATGAGGCACTCGGCACATTTAGCTATCATTTTGATGTTCGGGGAGGCATTCCGAGCCTTGGCGATAAAGCAAACAGTCTGGGGTGGTTTAAAAGCCTGAGTTTCAAACAGCCAACCTTCAATATTGGCATCCGCCACGCATTGATAAAAAACATTCCTAACCTGGCAGTTGTCAGTCCCTGCTCTGGATTTGAAGGGTTTGCGTGTTCTGTCGGCAGAATTGTAGAATTCAACGCCGCAGTTGGTCAAGGTATCGGTATCGCCGCCGTTAATGCTATTTTAAATAACAAAAATCTAGCAGATATATCTAACCGAGAAGTGAGACAAGTTCTCGCCCAAACAAATCAATTACCTAAAATTTTTGGAGTTAACAACAATACTGATGGAACGCTATTAGCACAATTCGAGACTCTTGTAGGTGCCGACGCCATTGCATAATATCCAGCGGGAGCACTCAGCAAAGCAAGTCCGCATCCACGTTGGTAGTGCGGACTCCCTTCCGCTCCCTGATTGAATCACAGCTTGACTCAAACTTTCGGAGTCATTGAACTTTAGCCCGATCGAACCTTTGACTAACCGCTAATTACTCGATCGCACAGTCAAAACTTGCGGAGGCGTCGCATCCGGCGGATACAAGAAATCCACCTGAACCAAACGGCGTTCCCCCGGCTTCATATTCACATTCACCAAAGCTTCCCCCTGCTGTCCCCGGCGCTGCACAATGTGAATGTAGCGCGTCAAAGTTTTGCCCGAATCATCATTAAACATCACCCGCACCGTACCTCGGAAAAATATCCTATTTTCCGGCGGATCGTAAAACATCAATCCCGCCGATTCTGTATTTGCCTTAATCGGTGTTTGCATTCTAATGCTCACAGATTGCGACTCGCGAGATTTGTTATAAAGCGGAAAAGTTAAATTGTATTGAATTCCGTAATTACCGTGAGCAAAATAAGCAGTATCGGGATACCGAGCTAACATTTTAGCACTTTGAACTTGACCAGTCCCAAAAGTACCAGTATCCGTAGTGCTCAAAGCATAGGAAAATGACTCGCCGCGCTTGGGAACAGTTAAATAATCGGTTCTCGTATTGTCAGTAATTTTAGCTTGCCATTGGGAACCTTCAGCGACTCCAGCCACGCGCCCGTAAATTTTTTGCAGCGGATTTTCGCCTGTGGGAGTGGGAGCCAAATCTCTCGGCCCCGCTAAACCTTTGGTGTTTAAAATATTTTCCCACTGTTCTAAAGTCGGATATTGTTCGACTCCTTCTTTAGTTTGAGGAGCAAACATCGCCAAACTAGCCACATAAACCGAATTGCTGCTCGACACTCGCATCAAAGTCGATCGCCCGTTGGAAGCAGGCGTGACATTGCCCACAGGTATCGGCAAATTCATCAGCATTCGGCTCTGATTCGCCGGAATCTCGATCGCAGCCGGCAAAATGCTTTGTCTGTACCCCCGCAACACATCGCTGGTGATGCGGCTGCCAGGCCCCGCAAACACAGTACCGAATCGATTTTCTAAATACGACGGCAAATCGACAAACAAAGCATCCGGCCGAGTTAAATAAGTTGCTCCTTGCAATATATTTAAAGTAACAGGTTCGGAGTTGGGATTGTAGACAATAATCCCTTGAAATAAGGTGCGAGTTTCGGCACGATTTTTAGCTTTAGCAATGTGGTGGGCGAAGATATCAAATCTGCCTTTGAATGCAAAGTTTAAATGTGCAGCAGGTACTTGTTTTGCTGACTGCGGAAATGTCGAGAGCAAAATGCCTTCGGTTTGCACAACTTCTGGGCTATTGCTATTAAAAACGGGGATGTTGTCGAGTTGTCCAGGCAAAACGCGCACTTGCTGGGGCATTGTCACAGTTTTCAGCGGGCTGCTGCTTGGCTGCGGTGGCAAATCCAGTTCGTTTTCGGGTAGCGGGACTTCTGGCTGGATGATCAGTTCTCGGGCGGGACGTGTCGGGATTGCCTGAGCTAAGGGTAGAATCGGTAACAAAAACATAGCTGTGAGCGCGTTTAACTGAACTTGCAGATTGCCTTGACGCAAAGCAATCGACACAAAACTTTACCACAAGTTGGTTGATATTTTTGGGCAATTTGGCGATTTGCTGTGAATTTTATGGGTAATTAGACCGATCGACCAATTCACGACTGACTCAGCAAAGGCGAGAAACCCGGTTGCTGACGGGAAATGCAGGGAAACCCGTTCTCCAGAAAAAGCAGAGACTTTAGCTGAATAAGGTGTGGAACCTGCGATCGCAGATGTATTCGATGCGGATGCAGTTCAGGCTGCCATCAGTCGCGCTCAACTAGATGTATACCAGTGGACAGTTGACAGTTGACAGTTGACAGTTGCAGACTAAGGAAATCAATAGATCACAAGATTTAACAGGAAGTTCACGGGTGCATCTCAATGAAGGCAAATATGTTTGTAGGGGCGAAGCATGACCTCCGTCAATATGGGATTATAACTAATAACTTATATGCGGTCATGCTTCGCCCTCTTCAAAAGTGAGATGCACCGAAGTTTACAGCCGATCGCGCGATCGATGATCAATAATTTCAAATATGGCAACCGCCACATCGGTGAGGACATAAATAACTTCATGAATAGAGCTGATACCGTACTGCATCAATGGTTTGATTCCCGTTATGCAACTGTCAACTGTCCACTGTCAACTGTCAACTGCTATATGAGCTAGCTCATAGAAGCAATGGGAATCCTCTTGCATAATCAAAACAGATGAACTGTCCAATCTCTCTCAACACATCAAAGCAGATATTGCCATGAATAGCGAAACAGTTTCAATCCATACACCCGTAGCAGCACCACCTGAAATCACCCTAATCCCAAATAATTCGCTGTTAACCGAAACGCCTGAAGAGGGGCGGCACTTAGCCGTGAAAATGGCGCGTCTGATTATCAAAATGACTCAGCCGGATGAAGCGAAACGGTTACAACTGCGAGATGTTTATGGCAATGATGCCATGATGCTAATTGCAGTTGGGCAGACAGTTGCGACAGAGTTTTCCACAATCGCTGCTGCCAATAACTACTGGCGGAAGTAGTATTTCAAAATCGTTAGATCAATAATGTGTTCAGATTTTGGAGGAATATACCATGAAAGCTTTAATTCAATTAATCGTCAGTTTTTTCGTGTTTATTGTGGATGTCGTGTATGGCGATCGCTCCTACGCTCGGTTTTATGTACTCGAAACGATCGCCCGCGTGCCTTATTTTTCCTATGTCTCAGTGCTGCATCTCTACGAGACACTGGGTTATTGGCGCAAAGCTGACTTGTTGAAAATTCACTTTGCTGAAACCTGGAACGAATTACATCATTTGTTGATTATGGAATCACTCGGAGGCGATCGGCTGTGGATCGATCGCGCGATCGCTCAACACATCGCATTTGCGTACTACTGGGTCGTCGTACTGCTCTATATGCTGTTTCCCAAGTACGCCTACTACCTCATGGAGTTGATTGAAGATCATGCCTACCACACCTATGATGAATACTTGAAAATCAATGAAGTGGCGCTGAAAACTCAACCTGCTCCCCAAGTCGCAATCAACTTCTATCGCGATGGCGATCTCTATATGTTTGACGAAGTTCAGACTACATCAAATCATCAATTTCGCCGTCCCAAGGTAGATGATCTATACGACGTATTCGTGAATATCCGTGATGACGAACGCGAACACGTAAAAACAATGGTGGCACTCCAAGAACCCGAAGCACGGCAAACCTTTAAAAGTCCCCATACGGTTTTTGAATTGATAGCTGGCAATTCCGATAAAACAGGCTGATTCTAGAATTTTTAGGCTCTTTGAAAAGTCTTGCCACAACAAAAGTTGTTGATTGCTTTTTACGGTGGTAGTACAGGCACAGGTGCGTCGCTATTAGATTAGTGATTGTTTTTGAAATACTTTTAAGGGCGACGCACCCTACAGCTTCGCAGCAAAACTTTTTATACTCCAATTTATCTTTTTCTCTGGCAACTATGAGCTAGATCATAGAAATTCTTGACAAGAATTATTAGAGTAAAGGTAGTCCAAGGCGATCGAGGTAATGATATGACTCTCACGAAAGCACAGACAACCGCATCTCAAGTAGAAACCCTCGCCAAACTATACCTGGAAGGCAATCCAGCCGAAATTTCTCATGAAACCATCGCCCAACTCTGTGACTGGCTGATGGATGAGTTCCATCAATTGCCCTTAAATCTGCAATTTTCAGATTATATGCGTTATGACAACGCCCAAGAAATGTTTGCAGATATTAGGAAATATCAGCTTTGGATATCCGCCGATAGTTACGATTCTGCTGTTTATCCTAATCCAATTTATGGCTTTATTTTTCAGGGAATCCACGATTATGACCACTATTTGACAGATAGCGACTTCAGCTTGAAGGGAGAAATTGCGGCTTATAACTTCGCAGCAAAGCGTGCGCCGAGTTTAGATATTCAAAAGATTCTGTATTCCGAAATTGTACTCCGCTCTGCTGCCTATATTTATTTGGGACATATGGCAGATCCTAAAATTGTTTTTCCGTATCAATCAAACAGGTGAAATATCATGCACGAGTGTCCTTGTTGTTCTTATCCTTTGCTGCGACACCTTCAGCACCATGAAATTTGTTGGTTTTGTCCCCATTGTTGGACAACGATGCCAGTCTTTTCTGAAGTGATACTCTCACCACGCGGCAAAGTTCTGGGGGCAAATGTTCAATCAATGCCATGATATAAATGCGTGGCAATGTTAAAACTGACGATCGCTAATAAACAGAAAAATTTTCAATGACGATAATTTTAACCAACGACGACGGCATAGACGCTCCGGGGATTCAGGCACTTTTGCAGGCTGTAGAAGGCAAGACAATTATGGTTGCTCCCCAGGGGCAGTTGTCGGGCTGCGGGCATCAGGTGACGGCTCACAGTCCGATTCATGTCGATCGGCGATCGGAATCTGAGTATGCTGTAGGGGGAACACCAGCCGACTGCGTGCGTATCGCTCTCAATCACGTTTGTCCAAAGCCAGATTTAGTGCTTTCGGGGATTAATGCGGGTGGCAATTTGGGCGTTGACGTATATATTTCGGGTACGGTTGCTGCGGTGCGGGAAGCAGCCATGCACGGTATTCCTGGAATCGCCATTTCCCATTGGATTAAAAGGCCTTGGGAAATTGACTGGGATGTCGCCACTCGCTGGACATCGCGCGTATTAGCCGATTTGCTCAACCGGGAATCAAAGCCTGGGTGTTTTTGGAATGTAAATTTACCGCATTTAGCGCCGGGAAGTGCGGAACCCGAAATCGTGTTTTGCCAGCCTTCAACGCAGCCACTACCGGTGGTTTACAGGAGGGACGGAGATTACTTTTATTATGTTGGAGAATACGGGAATCGCGATCGGGCTTCCGGGACTGATGTTGATGTGTGTTTTGGTGGTAATATTGCTGTGACTGAGATATCGCTGTGATGGGATTATGGAAGTATATTTTTTGGGCAAAAAGCGGAAGTAGGTAGGTTAACTTAGGTATCATTTACCCTCAATATCCCAAAACAGGATAAAATATTTGTACTTAATTTTTACAGTCATGTAAGTCAACAAATGAATCCTAACCCAGAACCAAATTCTCCCAGCATCTTAAAACGCAAGGCGAGCAGCACTGTTGGTCGTGGTAAAGTAGCTAACCTCAATACCAACTTTAATTTTTCTGCGTGGAGTGACGAATACGTTACTTTAAATCTCGGCGATAGTCTTCAGCACTACGATAATTGGGAGCAACCTACTGTCATCATTTCAGATGGAGCTTACGGTATTCTTGGGTTTGAAGGAGATACCTCAGATCACATTGATTTACCTAATTGGTATCAACCTCATATCCAGGCATGGTCAAAAGCAGCCATACCCTGTACAACACTCTGGTTTTGGAATTCAGAAATTGGTTGGGCTGTTGTGCATCCAATTCTAGAAAAATATGGTTGGCGCTATGTTAATTCCAATATTTGGAACAAGGGAAAAGGTCATATCGCAGGGAATGTTAATACACAAAAAATTCGCAGGTTTCCCGTTGTCACAGAAATCTGCGTTCAATATGTCAGAGAAGTAAAAGTTAATGAACTTACCTTAAAAGGATGGTTATTGCAAGAGTGGAAACGCTCTGGCTTGCCGTTACGACGGGCTAACGATGCTTGCGGGGTGGTGGATGCTGCAACCAGAAAATACTTCGATCAAGGGCATTTGTGGTATTTCCCTCCCACAGAGATGTTTGAAAGGCTAGTGAACTATGCAAATGAGTATGGTAGTCCTCAAGGAAAACCCTACTTTTCTCTGGATGGCAATCAGTCTTTAACGGGACAAGAATGGAGCAAAATGCGATCGAAATTTAGATGCCCTCACGGCTTTACAAACGTTTGGGATCGTCAACCTTTACGGGGCGATGAAAGAGTTAAAACTATCTCAGGAAAAGCATTGCATCTCAACCAAAAGCCTCTGGATTTAATGAACCTTATTGTTGAGGCATCGACAGATGAAAACGATGTTGTATGGGAACCTTTTGGCGGACTTTTTAGTGCTGCTTTGGCAGCACGTCAACTAAAACGGAAAGCCTTTTCTTGCGAGATAGACTCAGACTACTTCTATTATGGTGTACAGAGATTCAATCAAGAAGTTCATCAATACTCTCTTCTCTAATCTGTAGATAGTCTTGTAGAGATTGCTTAATCCTATCTTCTCGACGACTTGATAAAAGCTTATTCCACCTACCAACAGTCATACCGGAAACCTCAGTGTTGTAAACACGTCGCTTAAATTCCTCGATCCCTGGATGTACAATTCTATCCATCTTGGCAAAATTTGTATCGAGTCTGTATTCATACCGTATCCTTAGCTCGCGTAGAAGCCGCTGATACTCTCTAGTTGGTTTGTAGATTTTTCCTTGAATACCCCATGAATCAACTATTTTATCAGCTTCTAAAAACTCCTCAGCAGAGCCTTGGAATTTATACCCACTGGTGTTTGTCTGTTGCAAATTTGCTGTTCTTTGAGTTGTATCTTCCGGCTCTAAAACAAGGTAATCCGGCGGATTGTGATAGTGGGTATCTCTTGCTACGGCTACCGATAAACCAGAAACAACACACACATCGAGAATGCGAGGCTTACCATAGATGATTTTATCGGGTAGCCATGCCAGGATAGCAACGTAGGTTTGATCGAACCTAAAGTGATTCTGACTATCTTTGAAACGTGCTGTTATCTCTGTTGCTAGTGGGAACCATGCTTTAATTTCTAATCCGGGCGTTGGTTGAACTATGCCTACAAAAATAGTATCTGGAAAGCCAGGATCTTGCCTTTGCCACTTTCCAAATTCAGCGAACTCATTTTGTTGATTCAAGAATTCAACGGTGTTAAATTCAATCAAATTTCCGACTAACGGCGAAAGCTTTGAGATAACTTTAGATAGGTTCACTGCTGCATCTACGCTAACAGGCTTAGATACCTCTATAACGTCAAAAATATGAGTTGATAAATGACCGAGATATTGGGATGCGACTTTGATGACATCTTGTGTATTCATATCTTACTCTCACAAGATACTTCAAATATTTTTTGTGAAATTGCCCTAATAATATGGCAAGGATCTACACCAATTGCCTGAGCAACTAACAAAAACTCAATTACATCTAATCGTCGTTCGCCGTTTTCATACTTTGCTACGAAAGATTGAGGCTTTTTCAGAGATTTAGCAACAGACTCTTGAGTTAGTTGTGCCTCTTTACGAGCCGCAATCATACAGCGACGGAATGTCTCATATTCATCACTAAAAACAGATTTCATTTTACTTTTGGTTTAGCACAGCATCTACCCTAAATATAATAAACCTGTTTTCGGATAATCCCAAAATAGGATAGTGAAATTTGTCGCGGAGCGATAGTAATGAGCACTAAACTGCATTAATCGCCATCCTGAGACCGACCGCTATCTCTACTTGCGGCCGTCGGTACTACCATAATTTTTCTTGTCGTCCTTCGGCTTAGCAACCCCATCAGGTTGTTTCTTGGGCTTTTTGACTTCTTTGTTGCTTTTTCTTTCTTTTGACATAGTTATTCACCCATTTTTTTTCAGCATAACATAGATTGAAACCTATGCCTAACCGCAATTAGAGCGTATCCTGTCAATTAACTTTAATCAGAAAATGTGTTCGTAGTAAGGGCTTTAGCCCTCTGAAAATTCTGCGGACTGAAGTCCTGACTACGAACCTATTTTACTGATGGGTTTTTCTGTATTCTGAAAATTCTGCGGACTGAAGTCCGAACGATCGAACCTATTTTACTGATGGGTTTTTCTCTATTCTGAAAATTCTGCGGACTGAAGTCCTCACTACAAGGTCGGAAATTACTTTTGACCCGACAGTTTTTAGGTCGCAGTCTGAAACTTCTTAATTTACCGGAAATTCTATCGTTTGCCTCCGCCCGCGTTCTCTTCGTAATGATCCCCTGAAACCCTGATTCTAGGGTTGAGTGTCAAAAACAGTTTTCTGTGTTACAAAAAGAACTAAGTATTTTGATAAATATAAAGTTAATTGTCAGGTTTATCGAAAGTGCGATCGCCTCCGCTACATTCGATATAAAATCTTTATAAAGAGTGAGTATTTCTAGACAAATTTACGCTATTGGGAATCAGACCACTATGAAAGTAATCGAGCTGCTCAATAATTACAAAAACGGGTGCAGAGATTTTGCTGGCGCCGACTTGGGCGGAGCCGACCTCAGCGGAGCTATGTTGGACGGAGTAAACCTTTCGAGGGCTAACCTGTCGGGAGCTAACCTGAGTCGATCGCACCTAACCAAAGCAGAACTCAACGGCGCCAACCTTTGCAGGGCAAATCTGAGTTTTGCCAAAATGGGGCAAGTCAGATTAGCCGACGCCGAACTCACGAAAGCCAATATCAGTGGAGCTTACCTCGTTAAAGCAAAACTGCCCAGGGCTAAGTTGAGTGGCGCGCAACTCATCGGTAGCAACCTGCGGAACGCCATCCTCTGGAATGCTAATTTGTGTACGGCTGACTTGCAATTGGTCAACCTGCGGGGCGCTAACCTCACGGGAGCCAACCTCAACTGGGCTAACTGCGAAGGAGCAAAACTCAGCGGTGCAAAGCTCTTTGCTACTCAACTAACAGGCATTATTCTCAGGAAAGCTTACCTCAATGGCATCGACCTCAGCAGGATAGACCTCAATGGTATTAACTTCAGCGAAGCCAAACTCAACGGGGTCAACTTGGAAAGCTCGAACTTGGTAGCAGCCAATCTCAGCGGCGCTCAGTTGCGCGGCGTCAAGTTGATCGGAGCAGATTTAACTAGAGCAAATCTAGTGGGAGTTTCTTTGGTGCAAGCAAACCTCGATTGGGCTAAGCTGTGTTACGCCGACTTGAGCGAAGCAGATTTGAGTGGCGCAACCTTCATCGGAGCTAACTTTGATGGTACTGTGTTAGTGAGTTCGACAAATGCTGCACCTTTGAAATATGGTGTCTGCTTAACTGTGACGGGTTATGTTGCAGCCTAAGCATTCAGCAAAAATCTACTCTCGCAGTGGTTTAACTTTTGATGCAGACACGATCGCTTTTGTGAGGGTGCTCTACCCACCAGAAATTTATCGCTATTTTTTAAAGTTTCTAGCCTCAACATTAAGCTCACCCGATTAATTTTGCCACTCGCAAAGCAGAGGTAATCGCTCCTTCGTGCAAACCATCCCCCAAATAAGCTCCCGCATGATAGGTATTGTTTTCGCCGTTAGTCTCGATAACTTCGTCTCGGTATCGAAAAGACTCGACACTATACAGTGGCGTGTGATGTTTTTGAATGTGAATAATTTGGTTTTTGTCGATCGCCTCCTCCAACTTAAACGCTAAACTGTACTCTCGCGCCGATGTAATGCCACAAAGCTGATTCAAGCTCGCATTGTAGCCCCAGCCCTTGTCCATCTCGAAAAAATCGAATTCCGATAACTTGCGAATACCGTAGCGATCGTACATCGAAGTATCCGAATGTAGCACAGTCGTGGCATAATTGGGTTTCCAGGCCACAAACCGCTTCGTTTCCGCCTCCGTCGGCTCAGCCAACAGCCTCATCACTTGGTCTGGCGGCACCGCAAAAACCACCTGATCAAACTCAAAAATCTCCCCATTCGCCAACACAATTTTTACAGCATCAGCACTTCTAAAAATCTTGGCAATCTCCACATTCAGCAGTATATCGCCTTTAAACCGCTCCAAAATCTTTTCAATGTAAGAATAAACCCCGCCTTTAATTCTCACCCAATTCACCGAAGCATATTCTCGCAGCATCGGCATCGCCAATTCTGCTGGAAAATCATCGAGCAATTCCAACGGTATAGAATAGCTGTACATCGTGAGCAACTTCAGCCAATCATTGCGAATGCACGAGGTTCTCAAACTATGAGAAAGTGGCATATCGTAGAAATCATGCTGTTTAGCAAACCGCATTTTTAAAATAAATCCCGCCGAGCGAGCGTAGAAACTATCGAGCCGCAAATACTCAATTAGGCGTCGGATTCCCGTGAAGTTCTTTTGAATAGCAACCGCCGATAAAAAGTGACCGCCATCTTTTAAAAACAGGGCAGAACCAATCTGTACGGGTTCTAATTCAACACCTAACTCTCCCATTAAATTAAGGAAATTGTAAAACACAGTGGGAAATTCCAGGACACCATTTTCTAATATTTCCTTGCACTCAGATTGATTTGGTAAAACATTTTTATTCAGCGTGCGAATGTGTCCGCCTAAAATTGCTTGACTTTCCAAAACAGTGACATGGTGTCCCTGTTTATTGAGCCAGTAGGCTGTAGCCATACCGCTAGCTCCGCCCCCAACAATTGCAATTCTCATGGTTGTTAACTCCTAAATTGATAGAAGACGGCGGTTGAAACCGCGTCTACACAAACACTCACCCGCCTCCGCGGGTTGAAGAACTGGCGGTGAAAATTACGTTATTTTCTTTAGTCCGCGGAGGCGGACATCGTTTGTGTAGATGCGGTTTCAACCGCCCTCTGCATCTGCCCTCACCTCATCGATATCAACCAATTTTCGATCGCCCAAACCTCAATCCAATCCACGAAATCTCACAGTTGTTTAATTGTGATTCCTCACCCTAAAATCGCATCACCGGACAAACGTTGATAAAGCAGCGCGCCCGTCCAAAATGTCGGCGCAAAGCCTGGATAGCCCGAGGAGGCGTTGCAGAAGTAGAAATTGTTAAGGGATGTTTCGTGATTTAGCCGATCGACTCCCATGTTTTTCGGCGTCAGGGTAGAACCGTAGGAATTGCCGTTAGGACACCAGCAAAAGCGCTCGTTAGTCGTAGGACTTCCGGTAATATGAAAAATCATGTGTTTGCGGAAATCTGGAACATAGTGTTTTTCAACTACGTCTAAAATTGAGTCTAAAATTTCTTGTTTTTTCTGCCTGTAAGCTTTGCGATCGCTTTCCCAAAGTTGTTTAAAATAACTGTAATTAGCAACAGTCAGAAATTCCACAATTTGACAATCTTCGGGACAATCTCCCCGCGCTTCGGTCAGTAAAGTCGGCGTGGTAATCGCGAAACTCGGACGAGAAAAATCATTTTTATCGTACATTTGAGCAAAAGCTTCATTCAGATCCAAATGTTCGGAATGAAACGTATTCCAATTGCCAAAGCCGTAGTCTCGGAGGTCGATATCTTTGACAACGCAGTACACCATGTAGTTGGATGCAGAATACTCATAGTTGAGTTTCCGTCGCACTGTTTTCGAGAACAGTTCCTCACCAATCATCTTGGCCGCTCTTTTCGGGTCGAGGTTGCAAATCACCGTGTCGCCAGTGAATTCATGGGTTTGATGAGTAGTTAAATCCATCGCTTCCACTCCCGTCACAGTTCTATCTGTCAGCCGGAAATTCGTGACTTCATGGTTTAGTAGAACTTTCCCGCCGTTAGATTCAATGACTTTAACTAAAGAATTGATGACATCTTCAAAATGCTGCGTCGGGTAAAATGCACCTTCTTGATAGCCTCGAAATAAGGCAATCCAAGCATAGAAAGAAAGCTGGTTCGGAGGTAGTAAAAAGTCCGGCCATTGCAGGGCTAATAGGGTCTGGGCGGCTTGCGGGAGTTTGAACTTATCAAAAACGTCTTGAAGCGTGCTGTTGAGGTGTTGGATGGCACAGAATACGTCACCGAAGTTTTTGAGCAATTCAATTGGTTTGACGGGAGGAGCGAGTTTTCTGAGTCCTTCGCCGGTTTTTTCGACTTCGTTGACGAATTTGCGAATTCTGTCGCCCGCTTCGGGAAACAGCGCCGACAATCTGCGGATTAGTTCCTCTGCTTCCGAGGGAATATCTAGGGCGTATCCCGGCATTCTCATGTGGTCGAACCCATTCGGATCGTAGCGCTCAAAGGTGACATTGCGATCGAGATTGAGTTTTTTAAGGACTCGATCGACTGTATGTCCTTCGCCGCAGTCCCAAACGTAGTGGAATTGGGCATTAAACCTGTATTTTTTGGCCATTGTAAAGCTGTGGCCAAAGCCTCCGGGGTGCTCGTGAGCTTCAAGGATGTGCACGGTTTTGCCGGAGTTTGCCATCAAGGCTCCGAAAACCAGTGCTGATAAACCACTACCGACGATGAGGTAATCTGTTTTCATAGGACATTTCCTCGATCGATTGCATCGGGCGATCGTTGTTTATCTAAACTAACTCTAAATTTTTATAAAAGTGTCAAGTAAAGCAACAACATTGCTGACCACGGTAGCTCAAACATTGTATTAAAGCCGTTTTGCGGTTGCTGTTAAGATTAATTAAGTTTTTTTTTAGCTAACTTTATCGATTGTAGGGCGAGCTTTCCATGTCGCCCCACAGTATAAGAAACCAGGTTTTTACCTTTGTACGTAAGTCTTAAGGTATAGACTAATTTACCTAATTAGGATGATGTTAATTAGATGTCCGATCGCTTATTTGTGCGGTACTATCACATCAAAAAAGGCATCCTCCAAATCGTAACCAAACATCTGCGACATCGCCATCAACTTCGATTTACTAGGAATTCCCTGCTGGTTCAACCAATCAGTCAACACAAAAATTTTGCTCATCAAAAACATTTCTAAAGCTTCAGGATTGTACTGAATGCCTTGGGTGCGGTGGAACTGGTGCGGCACCAACATTGCGGAATAGCGGGCTAATTCTCCGGCTTTCCAATCGAGCAAAAATGGCAGCCACGGATAACAAGCATCCAAACGAATAAACCAAAGCCGTACTTCGGGAAGTTCCGAGATTTCTCGCGGATCTAATTCTTCGCGCGGATACTCTATTTCAAATTGTAGCTGCTGTTCGTTTTGGGCGATCGCCCCTTGGGCCAACCACTGCTCGATCACAGTCCGCACCGGAGACAAATCTAAGCTGTTTATGCGATCGGCATCAATCGCTATCATAATACTCATAAAAAGTCAACCTTATAGAATTAAGTCATTATTTATAATACCACCAATTAGCTCGTACCTGATAGATGACCACAATAAATTTGGTTCGTAGTGAGGACTTTAGTCCTGATTTTTGCGGACTAAAGTCCTCACTACGAACGGGTTTGTAGTGAGGACTTTAGTCCTTCTTGAATTCCTCACCACGAAAGGTTCGTAGTGAGGACTTTAGTCCTTCTTAAAGGCGGACTAAAGTCCTCACTACGAACCTTTTAATCATTTATTTTACGCAGTAAATCAGCCATTTTTTCCGAATTTGGTATCTTGCAAAGAACTACCAATCCCCTGAATAATTCCCCGCCCTACCAAACCAATTCCCCGCCCGATAACCTGCGTCAAAACGTAAACAACCGCAGCACCCAACAGCGAAATAACCGCGCGAACCCTAGGTGTGATCGCATCCCGAGTTTCCAGCAGCAAAGTCAAAGCCAACTGCCACCCAGAAAGCTGTGCCAACTCCAAATTTCTCGGAGCATAAATGGAAATTCTCTTAATTCCCGAATCGCCCAAAACAAACAACCAAAACCTGCTTTCAAAAATAGCTTTCGGTTCTACAAAATAGCTATCCCAGCGATATCTCCACGATAAATCATTCCGAAACCGCTCAATTTCTCGTGTGGAAATCAACTTGCCATCGTAAAAAGTTTGCTTGATTTCCTCAATATCCGCAAAATTATTCAGCAGAGGTTGCACCACTCCGCTAGCAACTTGAATTACCAAATTTTCTAACAAAGCTTCAGCTCGCTGCATCGCTGGCGGGCTGCCAGCAACACAAGAAATATTGTCAACTGTTAACGGAATTTCAAATAGGAAATGTGCAAACAAATCAACAGTCATGGGGATTTTGTCAAGGATTTCGACGGCAACTGCTTTTTCATCTGCCAGCAGCACAGGCACAACTTCTACACTGCTGGCGGCAAATAAAGCCGCAGAGCTTCCCGCTTGGCTTTCTAGCAGTTTCAAGCTGCTTTGACTGCCGTCAACAACCCTAGTTTCTCCGGTTTGCACCCTATAGTACCTGCCGAAAAAATCTATGATTGTCGCTTCCCACAAATCTTGCAAAATAGCAGGCATTTTTTCCGAAAGTTGAGTTTGCTGCACTTGCGAAAAACGCAATTCCTCCAGCAAATCCCGTAACTTCCGCACGATCGAACTCATCAATTCGCGCTGTTTTGTCGATCGCAAAATATCGATTTCCAAAGGCACGCCAGTCAAATTCACTAAATCTAACTGCAATTTACCTGCCACAGAGTCAAACAAGCTCCCTTGCCAATCACTTGCAACTGCCAAAGATTCAGCCGAAAATCGAGAATTCGCCACTTGCAATTGAGCATTATTTAACAAATTCTCCCCTCTTCCTTCTCCCGTATTTCTTCTCCCGTCTTCCTCTTCCTTCTTGCTTCTTGCTTCTTCCTTCTTACTTCTTCCTTCAAACATTAACTGACTGACAATCCAGCGAGCGGCTAGCAATTCTCGGCGCTTCCCGCTGAGTACAACTCCATCTAAAATAGTAACTAAATCTGTCGGCTCTGCCGCTTTAACTTGTTGCAAATCAGCTTTGACAACCGCCAAAGCTGCATCTATTTCCTGCAATCCAGACAAACAAAAATAAGCCAGTATTTTTTTGTGTACTGGCCGATCGACTATCGGAGCGCCTGCTTTTTCCCCTTTACTTGCTGGGGAGTTTTCTATTGTTTGAACCGCTGAATTTAGCTCTATTTCCGAGTTAGCTGCCGCATCCGCCGGCCAATAACTGCTGCCCGATGCCACGGCGCGAATCGCTGCGATCGTCTGGGCAATATCTCTACCTTTAGGACAATAGCCATTTGCGCCCGCAGCCTGTAATTCTACCAACATATCCCCTGTCAGCGGCCCTCCCAGCAGCAATAGCGGCAGGTTGGGGTACAAACTTTTGAGTTGCCGACAAGCCGCCAGCGCTGCGATGTGAGCCGATCGCACATTCAGGGTCTCAACAGCCAAAATTGCCAAATCAGCGGGCTTCTGGGTTGATCCAGAGGCGATCGAGCGAGCTTCCAGAATCGGGAACGCCTCGGTTGCGTTGGCAACCTCTGCGACAAATTCCAAGTCTGGATGCTGCTCGCAGGCGACTCGCAGCCCCAGCCGGAAAATGGGGTCGCGATCGATCGACAACAGTTGCAAATTAGTCACTGGATTTTTAATTTGAGATGTTAGAGGTCGATCGTGCGAAAACCCAATTACTCCGGAATCAAATTAGCATCAGGAGGCCCAGCCGGTTGAGGAATTGAGGGTGGCGGTGGTTCCGGAGCCGGAGCCGGAGCCGGAGCCGGAGCCTCTTGTCTGGCCGGCGGATAGTAAGGTTCTGGTTCCCTCGCAGGCGGATAGTAAGGTTCCGGTTCCCTCGCAGGCGGATAGTAAGGTTCCGGAGCCGGAGCCTCTTGTCTGGGTGGATAGTAAGGTTCTGGAGCCGGAGCCTCTTGTCTGGGTGGATAGTAAGGTTCTGGAGCCGGAGCCTCTTGTCTGGCGGGCGGATAGTAAGGTTCCGGAGCCGGAGCCTGCTCGGGAGCTGGCGCGTACTCTTGCTGTCGCGGAGCCGGTGCGTACTCTTCCTGTCGAGGAGCAGGTGCGTACTCGCGAGCCGGTTCGGCCGCCGCTGGTGGCGGTGCAGTGTTGGCTCTGAGTTCGGCACTCCAACGCCCGATCGCCCCTGCGGCCTCTGAATGGAGCGCTCTACCGTAACCGATTTGGGAAGCCATATCGATCGCCGCCGAGAGACTACCGCCCGAAGCCAATTCCGCAGCTCGATCGAGAATCGGTCTGTCTTGAGCCACTTGCAATTCGCTCACCCACTGATAGACATTATCCTGAGCTTTAGCGTACAAAGTCCTGCCGCTCTTAATTTCCGAAGCTTTTTCAACAGCCGCGCTCAGTTTTCCTTGCTTGGCCAGAGCGATAGCTTCATCCAAAAACGGCTGATCTTGAATAACTTCTATCCGTTTCGTCCACTGAGCCAAGAGAGTTTGCGCCTCTACCCTGCGGGGGCGGTTTTGAGATACCAGCAGTAGCTGAGCGATACCCCCCTTGAGTCCTTCCACCGTTGCCGGTTCTGCCAACTGCTTCGCTAGGGAGACAAAAGATTTGTCTTCGATCCGCTGAATTTCCCGGCGCCAAGCAGCCACCAAAGTTTGAGCGTGAACCCGCCGCGGCTGTTTGGGCCCGATCCTTTGCGCTTGCTCGATCGCCATCTGAAACGCCCCTGTCTGACCAAAATTAGCGATCGTACTCGCCACTTGCAGGCGCACCAAATCTTGAAACTGCACCTGCAAATTTTCAATTTGAGTTTGAGCCTGCTTGTACAGCGGGCGGCCTGGAGCTATTTTGCTAGCAGCGCCCTGCCCTTCGAGCAAGATAAAAATATGTTGCGCCAGCGGTGTCGATATCGACTGGTTCCAAGTCACCGCCTGAGCTCTACCCAACTGCATCAAATCTTGAGCTTCCGCAAACAGCGGCGAATCCTGGGGCACCACCGAAGCAGCCTCGATCGCCCCCGGGAGGTCTTTTGCCCCCAAGCGCTTAGTCGCCATTGCCAGCAAAGTCCGGCTCCAGCCCTCTATTTCCTTTTCAGCTTTAGCGCGGGCAAAAAGTTGCGGGTCTATTTTACGAGCCAGGACGATCGCCTCAGCGAACTTTTGCGGAGTTCCCTCCTTCGCCAAATCTCTCGCCTCTTGCAAGCGTTGCCAGCCGTTTCTTTCCAAAGAAATCTGCTGGATCAGCTCGTTGTAACGCTTCTGACTCCAGAAAATATTTTCCAGCTTGAACAGAGCTTGAGCGTAATCCCAGGCTTTTCTCAAATCCTCACTTTTCAAAGCTGCCAGGGCTGTATCGTATAATTTTTGACCTTCCTGCCAATTTTTTTCCCAAGCATTCACAGCCTCCTGTACCTCTGGGTAAGACGGACTGGTTTTGGGAATTTTCGCCACAATGTCCAGAGCGCCTTTCAAATCGCCCTGCTCAATTTTTGCCCTAGCAAATCCGAGCATGGCTTTCGACCATTCCCCGATCAAATGTTGGCCCTGCGAGTACAGCGGGTGTTCTTTCGGCCAAGCCTGCACCAGTCCTATTGCCGATTCTAGCTGTTCTAGCTTGCCCGACTTCGCAGCTTGCTGAGCGCAGTAAAGTCGCTCTCCGTCCGCCGCCAGCGGTGACAGTTGCTGGCAGTTGGGCGGCGGCGGCATCGTCAGCAACCACAGAAATGCAGCGGCACCGGTTACTCCAAATCCCACCAGAAGACTGAGCCAGATGAGCTGCCACTGCCAAAAAGTTCTTTTGCCCTCCCGAGGCGGGGCCTGGTGGCTAGAGGAACTCCCATCGCCTGTCGCCTCTGCACTCAACTGTGCTGTCGGTTTGGTGGATGGGTTGTATTGCGGTGGTGTGTGGAATTGGTCAGATTGTCGTCTCGCCATTACTTCAGCCTGTCCTGTAATGCGCTCTCTGCGTAACACTCCCACATCAAATCATAGATTGTGATGTCGGCTTCTGACTCCTGTTAAGGAGATCGAGAACTTCCTTAAAGGTACTGGCAATCTTTCCCTCTACGGCGTTTTATAGTGAGGCTCGTGTCCAGCCCCACTGCTTGCTTCGATCGCTTTTTTGGCTCTAGAAGCACGTAAATCATACCAGTTATCCAACAATTATTCACAACTCCCGGGGGAGTTTAGCGGAAAAAACATGATCAACCCCCCATCAGTCTACCAATTTTCGTATTCAAGTATTTATTGAAGATTTTCGATTTGACTTTGCAGAGCAATTTTTTTTGTTAAACTAAGCTCTCATCATCAATCCGGATCAGAAATTCACCCGATCGTCCTGCTGCGGTTTCAACGGCAACTACAGCAACTTTCCTCAACTTTTTGCCGGCTCAACAATCAACAAGGTACTCCAGCCCAGTTAAATCTCAACTTTTACCTGTAGCGAGCGGCTGGATGTGATTTTTGAGGTTTAGTCGTAAATTTTTAGTCGTAAATTTTTTGGTGATCGCCCTTTGGGCTCAGCGAGTCTCACTATTTTTAACTCTGCCCAACGCCGCCGCCCGACAGCAATCAAGTCCGAGGAATCACCGATACTTAACTCATTTTATACCGCCAACAGCCATGGTGAAAACACTCTGTTTCGCCAATGGCAGTGGCTTGCCCATAGGTTACGAAGCTTTCGGCGTATCGCTGACACTCGATTCTTCCGCGGCTGGTACGGACGAGCGGTATCCGTAGAAATCAATCCGGTAGTCTACAATTTTTACACCAGTTTGCTGTTGAATTTGTTCCAGCAATTCGATCGGCAATTCCACGTGAACGTCGAGGATTTGAGCCGTATCGAGACAATTAACATGAGAGTGAGAATCGCTGACATTCCCATACAAGCGTCCGTCCGAGCGTTCTACGCACTCAATAATCCCGGAGCTCGACAAAGCTTCGAGATTTTGATAAACAGAAGTATGACCGATCGAATGCGCTTGTTGGTTCAGGCGATCGTAAATTTCGCGAGCCGAGAGGTGTTCTTTGGCATCCCACAAAAGTTCTAGAATAAATCGACGCTGGCGGCTCAAGCGCATTCCCATCGCCTGACAGCGGTTTAAAGCATCTTCTAATGAACGAATTGGTTTCACAGCTACCGCCTTCTAAAGCCTGCTCGATTTTTTATTCTGGTACAATACATTGCACACCGATCCTATATTAATTAATTCTAACGCAGGGTTGCCTAAGAGTAGAAGGTAGAGGGCAAAAATCTGTTCCAGAGTGCATTTTTTCGAGTTACTGCTCAACTCAGGCTGCCAGCACGCACCCAAAAATTATTCTCCTCAAATATATTGCGGCGGCTCTATCTTCTACTACTACTGCAACAACTGCTAGGAAGAGGATTTGAGCGCGTGAACCAGTAACTTGGCAATTTCCGAGAGTTGCTTTTTGTTGAAGGTTTTGAGCAAAAGCTTCACTACCGCCTTCGGTTCGGCGGGAAGTGCTGCTGGCTTCGCTGCTGCTGGTGCTGCTGTCGCGCTTGCCTCTGCTGGTTTTGGGGCCGCTGCCAAAAGTAGCAAATTTTTACTCGGAGCGATCGTCTTGACTTTCCCCCCTTGTACCAAATCCCCAGCATCCTTGAGTTCTTTGATAATCAGCGGAGCTAAGACTTTATAAGAGTTTTTGGGATTAACGATCGCCCCTCTAGCTATTTTAACTAAATTTTGCCAAGGCTCAAATTTAGCTCCCAACTTATAGAGGCGAACGCACACAGCCGCCAACTCCTGACGGCTAGCAGCAGATTCTTTCTGCTTGAACACCTGCAACATCTCTTTAAGTAAAACCATGACTTCACCAGCAAAATTTGCCGGCGCGGCCCCGGCTGCTGGAGCCGCCCCGGGCGCACGAGAGCCAGCAGTAGCAACCGCTGGAACTTTACCCGCCGCCAAGTTTTTGAGATGAGTTTCCAGTTGAGCAAAAACTGGCATCACCTGCTGGACAAGTTTTTCTCCCTCTTCATTCCTCAAGCCAAAAGGCCCTTCCAGTCGTGCGATCAAGTCTTTAAGCGTATCAACTCCCTTTAAAAATAAGGATTCTGCCGTTTGGTCAACCTGCTTGACGGGCCCGTCCTTGAGCACCTTAAAACAATCTTCCAAGCGGTGAGCGGTTGTTTTAATACTATCCAAGCTGAGCATAGCCGCCCCTCCCTTCACCGAGTGGGCGGCTCGAAACATCTCCTGGACGCTTTCGGGATCTTTCATGGTGGACTTCAAATCCACTAAACCATTTTCTAGAGTATCGAGATGCTCCTTAGCCTCTTCGATAAACAAACGCATAATTCGGTCTTGCTGATCTGACACGACAGTCCTCCTAACAATCTCAGCACCGTTTAAGCTCAACTCCACAAATTTACATTTGTTTCGATCGCGCTCTTGATGAAGGAAGAACCTTCAATCGTGCAACGGCTGCACTCACCATCCCCTATTCGGTAAACGCTTTGGGGAATACTTTTCGGATGATATTCAAGCTGCCATTAATATCAGCATTCAGCGACTTGCCACTCGCAGTCTCGCACAGACGGCGCTACACTCTACGATCGCTGAATTTTGGCACGGCATCGCCAAATTGGGGCAGTCGATCGCAGTTTAAAGCGGATGCCTTGGATGAATAGGTTTCCTCAGTCACAACGATCGCAATGCGTTCTAGTTGACATTTGTAGCCAATCATCTCAATCAAACCGTCAGGAATCTCGACACACTTGTGGTTATTGGGCTGGCAAGTGTTGATTGACTGCTTCCACTGGTTATTTTTACCGATGACCAACGCGCCCGCCTCCTGCTGCTTCAGATCGTTCACCACTAATCTACTCGTTTGACGCAAGTAGCTACCAACTTACTGATGGCTCGATTGCCTGGGCCGATCGAGCCGATGAGATGTTTGACCCTTGCCGGATAGGCTTTGTAGCTGCGCTTTACGCTTGTTATAGAACTGGTTTACTGACTTGGGAGGCGTTCTCCTTACCAAGAGCAGGACGAATCCCGATCGGTTTGGCGATCGAGCCACAAGGTTGTCTAGCGATCGGTTTGGCGTGCCAGCAACGAACAAGCCCCCAGCGGGGGGCTTCTCAGGTCGATCGCAAACAGTTTCTACAACAAGTGCAATTACAACTGTGTATTAATCGCACTTGTTTGATCGATCGCACGTAGCAATGCGAATTTCACTCATAGATAGATGTACAATGCCGCTGACAAGTTCAGTCTTGTAAATTGATTCCTTGCTTGGATCGGGCACAACATAGCGACCGTGAGTTTTGTTTTGTAACCAGATATTTTAGGATCACACAGAAACTTCTCGGAACTCTTGCCATCTTCCCTGATTGCTGCAAAGTAGCTCTTCCAACATTTGACGGTGCGCTTAACTAATTGCTTGCTAACTTTTGTTGGCAAAGCTTTGTCAGCCTCCGACTCTTTGCTCTGGTAGTAGAGGTAATTGAGTCCCCACGCCTTTTGCTACAAAAAATCGCTTTCTACAGTAGTAATTAACTAGATTGTAGAGATTCTTTGCCTTGAAACTGAGGTCGTCAATCTCAGCCCAATCTCGGTGGTTTTTATCAATAAGATGGCGTTCAACTAGCCTCATGTTCTGCATCCTTCTTCGCCTGAGGAATATCTGCTGAACGTTAGTCGTCGATCGCCTAAACCATTTAGATATCTACAGTTTAAGCGAGTTTTGTTGGAAAAATCAACTATTATAGCCCGCCAAAACCACGCTCTTGGCGGGACAAAACGCGACTCCAGGCCCGAGTCGCAAGCTTCCATGCAAAATATTCTAGCCCTGCCTCAGCTAGCTGACTCCAAATACTGCCCAGACTGGGCAGTATTTGCTTGGAAACAGGTGTGGCGGACGCCGAAGCTAGAGTTCTGAGGGTGTGTCGGGAGCGATTTCGATGCCCATTCCTTGTTGCACCATCTGCTGATCCGTAATCAAGTCATTCAATTCCTTGACTTCGACACCGATTTTTTGGCAAGCCAGTTTCAGTTCCCGCTCAAAGGTGTTGAGGTCGCTTCCGTAGCCGCAAAGCTCCGCGGCTGTGGATATTCCTTGTTGGGCGTTGGCTTTGGCGCAGTCAATCAATTCAAGGCCTTGGGGAGGCGCGGAAAAATAAAATACCAGTCAAATTGGGGTAATCGTGATATCCCATTTCGGTAAAGTTTCAGAACGTTGCCATAAGGGTAGATACTCTTTTAACTTTTTTGGTAAGACTTTTATTCC
>NZ_JAAFKD010000002.1:265404-424771 GCF_013299165.1 Microcoleus sp. bin38.metabat.b11b12b14.051 | reverse complement strand
TAAAACCGTAAAGGCAGGTCATGGCTCAAACTTCTGCTGGAAATCCCGATGTTCCCGATATGGGGCGTCGCCAATTTATGAATTTGCTGACGTTCGGTACAGTCACAGGTGTGGCACTGGGCGCACTCTATCCCGTTGTCCAGTATTTTGTTCCTCCGTCGAGTGGGGCTGCTGGTGGCGGTGTCACAGCTAAAGATGCCTTGGGTAACGACATCATCGTTAGCGAATATTTGACTTCGCACCCTGCGGGCGATCGCAGTTTGGCCCAAGGCCTCAAAGGCGACCCCACCTATCTTGTGGTGCAAAAAGACTTAACTCTGGCTGAATACGGCATCAACGCAGTCTGCACTCACTTGGGTTGCGTCGTACCTTGGAATGCTAGCGAAAACAAGTTTATGTGTCCTTGCCACGGTTCTCAATACAACAGTGAGGGCAAAGTGGTACGCGGCCCCGCACCTTTGTCTCTGGCCCTGGCCCACGCCACTGTTGCAGATGACAAGATTGCTTTTACCCCTTGGAAAGAAACAGATTTCCGCACCGGCGAAGCACCTACCTGGTCTTAAATGATTTTGGATTTTGGATTTTAGATTTTAGATTGACAGTCAGCGGTAAAACCCAAAGATAATAGCCTCCTAAAGCAGTCTAAGAATTCCAAATTCCAAATTCCAAATCCCAAATTCCAAATACAAAATTGTCTGACCTTTGAGTGAGATTGAATACTTTGATGCCACAAACTAACTTATCTGCGATATTTCGCCGCAGTGCCAGGACGATCGCCAAAACTGCCTTAATTGCGATCGCCGCCGCCGGATTTTTTCTCAGTAGCGACATCGCACTTCCCCAAGCAGCATTTGCTTACCCTTTCTGGGCTCAGCAAACAGCACCAGCTACTCCCCGCGAAGCAACTGGCAAAATTGTTTGCGCTAACTGTCACCTCGGTGCCAAACCAACAGAAGTTGAAGTACCGCAATCCGTTTTACCTGACACAGTGTTTGAAGCTGTGGTCAAGCTTCCCTACGATCAAAGCGTGCAGCAAGTTACCGGCGACGGTAGCAAAGGCGGCTTGAATGTCGGCGCAGTAGTGATGTTACCCGAAGGTTTCAAAATTGCTCCCGCTGACAGAATTCCCGAAGAAATGAAGGAAAAAGTCGGCGATCTTTACTTCCAACCTTACAGCGAAACCCAAGAAAATATTGTTTTAGTAGGCCCGCTGCCTGGTGAACAATACAAAGAATTGGTATTCCCAGTTTTGTCGCCAAATCCCGCAACTGACAAGTCAGTTCACTACGGCAAATATCTAATTTATGTCGGCGGAAATCGCGGTCGCGGTCAGGTTTATCCTACAGGCGCCAAGAGCAACAATACTGTTTATAATGCTTCGGTAGCTGGCACCATTTCTAAAATTTCTCAACCGGAAGATGGCGGTTATGAATTGACAATTCAACCAGCAGAAGGTGCAGCGGTTGTTGATACAATTCCCGCAGGTCCAGAACTGATTGTTACTGAAGGACAAACTGTTGCAGCAGGCGAACTTTTGACGAACAATCCTAATGTGGGTGGTTTCGGTCAAAAAGACGTGGAAATCGTGCTGCAAAGTGCCAATCGAGTTACAGGTTTGATGGCTTTCATCGCTTTGACAATGTTGGCTCAAATCATGCTGGTTCTCAAGAAGAAACAGGTCGAAAAAGTACAAGCTGCTGAAATGAATTTCTAAGCGCGGCTTTAATTAGTTGGGTAAAGCGATATGTGCGTGTCCAACTATTAAGTAAGTAAGGCGGGTATTCCCCGCCTTATTCTTTAGATAAATATCACAAACGCTCGATGATATAGCCTTTCAAAGGTGAGGTATGTCAGGCATAGGGCATAGGGCATGGGGCATAGGGCATGGGGCATACCTCATGTTTTTGAGAACCGCTATACGATAATTAAAACATTCTTATCTACTACATTCTTCGTACCTTCTACCCTCTTCCTTCTTCCTTCTTCCTTCTTCCTTCTTCCTTCTTCCTTCTTCCTTCTTCCAAATGACATCTACTATAAGAAGTAAAATAATGGCAATTGATGAGAAAACAATCCAAGTAGGTTCACTGGAATGGTTTTATCGGGAAGCAAATCCGGTAAACGAAAGTGATAAATCACCGGTGCTGCTGCTGCACGGTTTGCCTTCTCAAAGCTTTACCTGGACTTCGATTATGCCGGATTTGGCAACCCAGGGATTTCGATCTATCGCCCCGGATTGGGTGGGCTACGGGCGATCGACAAAACCAGACAAACGCGACTTTGCTTACACTCCCGATGCCTTTGTGGACGCCCTCGCTGGCTTTATTCAAACACTAGAACTAGACCGAGTTTCCCTAGTAGTCCAAGGCTTTTTAGCATCTGTCGGCATTCAATACGCTTTGAGAAACCCCGATAAAGTCGATCGTTTAGTAGTCATCAATACACCAATTTCAGCAGATATCAAATTGCCTTGGAAAATGCAGCAGTTGGGACTGCCTTTTATTGGCGACATGATGACGCAAGACCCGCTTTTGGTGGACAGAACCCTCGAAGGCGGCAGCCGCAAAATCATATCAGACAAGGATTTAGATGTTTACCGCAGCCCGTTTTTGAAGAGTTCGGATGCGGGGCGATCGCTAATGAACACAATCCGCAACATTCAATTACCGCAGTCAATGGCAGAAATTGAATCCGGCTTCCAAGGATGGACACAACCAACCTTATTTGTGTGGGGTTTGACTGACCCTTGGCTGAGTGTTGAACCCGCTAAAAAATTAGTCATTTCCATGAAAAATGCCGAGTTAGTCACCCTAGAAGAAGTCTCGCATTATCCTCAAGAACATTGGTCAGAAAAAGTTGGCAATGCTCTGATAACTTTTCTGCGCCGTCAGGAGGTAAAATAATATTTTGTACCTAACTCTCAGTGCCCGGTAGGGGCAGTACCCCGTGCCTGCCCGCAACGAGAAATCTAAAATCTAAAATCTGAAATCGATATGACTCGTCCCCGTTCATTTTTCGCCTTGATGATGGCGTGTTTGATGGCATTTCTGGTTAGTTGTAGCAGTGTCGAAGCAAAAGTTCCCACTACTTACACAACAGCCCAGATCCAGCAAATTCAGCGCTATGTTCCTACCCTGACAGAGTTCCGATCGCGCATGGACAACCTCGGAACCCTAATTCAGAAAAAAAATTGGATTGATGCCAAAACTTACATTCACGGCCCTCTAGGCGAATTGCGCGGCACGATGAAAACCGTGTCGGCCACTTTGTTGCCGAAATCTCAACAGCAAGCTATTGATTTGACCAAGAGTTTGTTTGCTGATTTGGTCGAGATTGATAACGCTGCTAAACTTGCTGATTATCCAAAAATCACTGCTAATTATAAAAAAGCTGTGAATGATTTCGATACTTTCTTGCAGCTACTTCCTAAAGCAGAGACGGCGGTTTAAACCGCGTCTACACAAACAAAGTCCGCCTCCGCGGACTGAAGACAATCGTGATGCAGACGGCGGTTGAAACCGCGTTTACACAAACAAAGCAGACGGCGGTTGAAACCGCGTCTACACAAACAAAGTCCGCCTCCGCGGACTGAACAGAATATCGTGAAACGTAATTTTTACGGCCAGTTAGTCAACCCGCGCAGGCGGGTTTTGTTTGTATAGAAGCGGTTTCAACCGCCCCGTCTTCTTCTATAAAATATAAAATCGCATGGTTCGCATTGCAATTATTGGTTGTGGTATTGTCGGGGCTTCGATCGCCTTTGAACTAAGTAAATTCCCCGAACTAAAAGTAACTGTATTCGACAAACACTGGCCCGCCCAAGGTTCTACAGGTGCAGCCCTCGGCGTTTTGATGGGAGTTATCAGTCACAAAACTAAGGGCAGAAATTGGCAGTTGAGGGAAACCAGCCTTCAGCATTACGAAACTTTGATTCCTGAATTGGAAACAGCAACGGGGCGAAAAATTCCGTTTAACAAACAGGGAATTTTGATGTTGTGTTCGGAAGGAGAAGATTTAACTAAGTGGGAAAAGTTGATAGCAACTCGCAAGTCTCAAGGTTGGCAATTAGAACTTTGGAATGTGGAACGAGTGCGCGAGTTTTGCCCTCATCTTGATTTAAATAATAACATAATTGCAGCAATTTATTCGCCTCAAGACAGACAAATCGATCCCACCGCACTAACTTTGGCTTTGGTGGATGCTGCTAAACAGAATGGGGTGATTTTTGAGTTTGGGGTAGAAGTTGAAGGATCGGCGATTGCTGCTAGTGGCGAGTTCGATCGACTAATTGTATCCGCTGGCCTAGGTTCTGCGGCTGTCACCGCGTCGTTAAATCAATTGGTGGACATTCGCCCGGTATTGGGACAAGCGCTGCATTTGCGCCTGAAACATCCTTTAGGAAACCCAGATTTTGCGCCAGTAATTACCTGCGATGATGTCCATATTGTGCCTTTGGCAAATCAAGAATGTTGGGTAGGCGCGACGGTGGAGTTTCCCGAAAGTGGCGGAGAAATTCAGGCGAATACTGATATGTTGGAGGAAGTGATGGCAAGGGCGATCGCACTTTATCCCGCCTTAGCCGAAGCTGAAATCCTCAAAAAATGGTCGGGATTGCGCCCGCGCCCGGAAGGACGCCCGGCCCCAATTATCGAGACGCTTCCCGGTGACAGCAAGGTTTTCATCGCTAGTGGCCACTACCGCAACGGTGTGCTGCTGGCCCCTGCAACCGCGCGATCGATCCGAGAGATGATTTTGCAATAATTTACAAATGTTAATACAATAAATAAAGCCATTCATATCTTACATCTCAAAATGTCCGACAAACCTTTAGGTAAACCCCGCTCCTTGTGGCGAGTAATATTATTGTCAGTAGTCAGCTTAATGCTATATTACGGCTGGTACAAATGGATTATCCAAGAAGAATTGCGGAGTTATAACGGCAAAGGTTGGTCGGGGACACTTTGCTTGCTTCCCTTTGTTTTAGGAGTAGCCATTCCCCAAGCTTTGCGGCTATTCGATCCCGACGTTCCCGGATGGTTTGGTTGGTTTTCATTCGTAGGAATTGCTTGGATTTACATCGTGCAGTTCAAACTTTATAACACAGTTAACGAATTGTATCGCCAAGAAGGACTCAAAGAACCGTTAACAGTTTGGTGGATTTTTGTACCTGGTTTGAATCTAGTTGTCGGTTTGCGCCAAATTCATTTTCTCAGCCAGTTTTGGGCGAGAAAACAGGGAATTGAAGTCAAGGATAATTTAGCTGAAAGCATTCCTTTCCTGTCAGCTAACGCTTAAGGAGAAAGTTTTCATAGCGATATCCTAGGTTTGTAGTGAGGACTTCAGTCCTTTCTTTATGCTTAAGTTAATTAGAACTCTTCCTCAGAGGTTTGTAGTGAGGACTTCAGTCCTTTCTCTATATTTGAGTTAATTAGGACTAAAGTCCTCACTACAAACCTTAATTAGGACTAAAGTCCTTACTACGAACCCAATCACCAGAATCGATTCGGCAAATCTGCCAGAATCTGTTTAAGTTCCGGTTCATTAACCCGCTTAATTGCTTTCGGAATACTTACCCACTGTCGCTTTCTACAACTAGCTTCCGGCCAATTTTCCAGAACAGTTTGTACTTGTAGTAAAAATACTTCTACCTGACAAATATAGCCAGACTTCTGATACTCATAAGTTCCCAGCAAATCCGGGAACACCTTACCCAACAAACCCGCTTCTTCCCAAGCTTCCTTAGCCGCAGAATCTTGAGGAGTCATGTCAGGTTCAATTAGCCCTTTAGGAATCACCCACCGCTTACCTGTTGAAGAAGTAATCACCATTACTTCAATTTGTCCGTTTTGAATACGGTAGGGAATGACAGCCGATTGTTCTACCAATACAATAGTTCTTGTACTCATGATTTATGCAATCTTTAGGGTGCAAAGGCTGCTTCAACTTGATTTACAGTTGAAGATTCAAAATAAAAATGTCGATACACCCTGATTATCTATTAGAACTGACGCGCCAGTACAGCAAAACCAGTTTATTTTCAGAAAAATAGTAGCTGGTAGTCATTTCCTCAGAATAAAATCCAGGTTTATTTATTGAGTATGATTGCTTAATTTCTATCTGCCATTTCTCAGCCGAGACAATAACTAAGTCAGAAATAGAAATATTTAGGATTTTGCCTGTGCTTAAAATACCAAACTTCAATGCAAGACAGCTAAAAAATAAGATTATTTTAATAACAGGGCGATCGCAAACCGCGACTTTAACCACACCTAACACAAATAAGGGCGTTTCGAGACTTTGGGTGCATCTCACTTTTGAAGAGGGCGAAGCATGACCGCATATAAGTTATTAGTTATAATCCCATATTGACTGCGGTCATGCTTCGCCCCTACAAACATATTTGCCTTCATTGAGATGCACCCGAGACTTTTGCCAAATTCATCAACAAAGTTGATAGCTACTATTGACCGGGCGAACTGTCTCCCAGGATACCTAATGCTAGAATTGTTGTAACTCTTTGATATATAGTAAAGATGATGATAGCCGTCCCAGGTTCGACATTTGCGATCGCCTCCTCAATGCTAGTTATTATGCAAGGTGCACCGCAGCGCACCTTACCGCTATCAAAAAGCCTAATCTTTCTTCGACTTAGCCTCCAGATTTTCCATCCGACTCTTCAAATCTAGATTCTCCTTTTTCACCTGATCTAACTCTTCCCGCAACTGCTTCACCGCTGCATCAGAACCAGCATTTTTCTGCACTCTTTGCACCGCTTCATCAGCCATCATACGGACGCGGCCGTCGGGAGTTTGGTCAGCTAAAGAACGCAAAATGCGAATAGCTTTGCGAGTTTCCATCTGTCCTAAACCCACAACTACAGATACTTGAGTCAAGAAAAACGTCTCTTTAGCAAGTTCCGCGAGTCGCTGCAAAATTCGTTCTAAATTAAGCTTAGTTTGACCTGTCGAAATTGTCCCCAAAGAGCGAATTGCAGACAAGCGCAAAGCTTGCGGAGTACCGACGGCTGTGTATTTCAAAATCAGGTTTAGCGCATCTTCCGAAGTTTTCATTTGCGCCAAACCGGAGATCGCACCCGATCGCACAACCTCATTCCAGCCCTGACGCTCTTTCAGTACCAACTTTAACTCTTTTAGTACCTGTTCGTCCGTCGGTTTTTCATCCGGGTTAGCCCCTGCGATCGAGCCCATAGCACTCGCTGCGGCCGCTTCTACATAATAGCTGGCGTCGCCTTTTTCAACGATCGCCCTCAGCGCCTTATAAGTCTCGTGAGTCTTGATTTTACCCAGCGCATTCACCACCGCGCGGCGCACCCTAGCATCTTTATCCTTCAAACCAACTACTAAACCGTCAAAAGCTTGATCGAGTTTAATCTCAACTAACTGACTCGCAACTTCTGCGCGCACCGCCCAAAACGACTCTTTATTGAGAACTTCTGACAGCGTATTTACCGCTTCTAGTCCTCCCTTTTTCGCCAAAGCTTGGGCGGCATAAATCCGGGAAACCGGGTCTGGATCGAACTGCAACTGAGCTTTTAGTTCGGCAACTCCATACTCTAAAACAACTGTTTTTAAGTATTTATTGCCAACATCAAAACTGATAAATGCAGGCTTCTCTTCGAGGGGGAAATAGAAACTTTGCTCGCGTTCGTGGACTCGGACTGTGAAAGTTTTTAGGTTCGCAGAACTGTCATCATCTGCATCTTTTTCCGGCTTGTACCCGAAGCCGATCGGAATTCTGAGGTCAAAGACATCTTTGCTATTACCGTTCCCATTTTTGCTGTCTTTTACCTGAGTTTGGGTAACAGTAACTTTGGCTAATTTGCTATCGCCGTCCCAGGAATAAGCAACTTTGTAATCTGGATGACCGCCGCGATAAACGTATTGGTCAAACAAAAACGTCAGATTGCGACCAGTGGCTTTTTCGATCGCCCTGAGCAAATCGATCGTTTCCACAGTTTGGTGAGCGTTATCGCGCACAAAAGTGTGAATTGCTTTGTAAAATAGTTCGTCGCCCAACTCCGCGCGAATCATGTGATAAACGCAAGCGCCTTTTTCGTACAAATGGCGATCGTACAATTCGATCGCTTCGCGGTAAACGTGAGTAACCATCGGGCGGCGGTAGCGAGAACTGTCTTCAGCTAAATAATTGCGGGCTTCACCTAACATATAATAAGCCGCATCTTCTTTGCCGTATTCTTTGTCAGTCCACAGCACCTCACAATAGGAAGCCATGCCTTCTTTGATCCAAGCATGAGACCAATGTTTAATTACTACTAAATCGCCGAACCACTGGTGAGCTAATTCGTGGGCGACTAAACTTTCAGTACCGCGATTGTCAAGGCTGGCGCGTTCATCTAACAAGCACCTATCTGTTAGCAAAGTTGTCGAAGTATTTTCCATCCCGCCGAAGATGAAATCATCGACACAAACTTGAGCGTATTTAGGAAAAGGGTAAGGATAGCCAAATGCTTTTGAGAAGAACTCAATCATTTGAGGCGTTTTGCCCATGCTGCGCTTACCGTCTGCTTCGCGACCTTTTTCGACGTAATAATTAACTGGTTTGCCGTTCCATTCGTCTTTGATTTCTGCAAAATCTCCGACTGCTAATGTCATTAAATATGTCGGGTGAACTTGAGTTTGCGACCAGTGATAAATCTTATCATCGCCGTCATTTTTTGTGCTAATTAATTCACCGTTAGATATTGCAAAAAGTTGTCGGGGAACTTGCACTCGAATTTCGGAAGTTGCCAACTGTCCGGGATAGTCGAAACAGGGAAACCAGAAGCGGGAATCTTCGTCTTCACCTTGAGTCCAAACTTGGGTTGGTTTGTCTGGATAGTGTTTGTCTGGGCCGACGAAATAGAGACCGCGCTGGGGTTTTTCTACCGAGTAGGCGATCGCAATTGTAATTGGTTCGTAAGCTACTGTTGGTTCGTGCAGTTGAATTTGCAGCACTTCGCCGTCGCTGTCGAAACTTTGCTCGGTGTCGCCGACTTTTACTGATTTAATATTCAGGTTGACAGCATCTAAGGTTAATTTGTCAATACCGCTGCGGACAGGATTTATGCGGATGCTGCAAGTGCCGCGAAAACTTTGTTTGGGAATATCCAGCACTAAATCGAGGAAAATATGCTCTACTTGTCCGGGGCGATCGGGGTTGTAGTGGGGTCTAGCACCGGGCATCTCGAAGGATTTGTGGCTGTTTTCAGCATCAAAGTAGGTGTGTGACATTGTGATTGAGGAGTTGTGAGTCGATCGGCGATCGCTAGCAGTGGCGAGGAAAGCTGAACTGCCAGCATAATTACAGAGTAGCGCGTCCCAGTTGCTGTTGTCGCTAATCTTGTTGAAAATTGGGGCGATCGTTGCCGGGATGGAAAAAAAGATTTTTTAGCTACAATATCAGCAAGGCTAATGTCTGCAATCATCAGCCTGCAATTGAAATTCAGAGGGAAATCTGCATGACAGCTACACTATCAGTTCCCAGTTCGATCGCATCTTGGTTAGGTGACGAAGCCGAAGACTTGCTCACCCATCAAGCCAAAGTTTCTAAAGACTTGTTGCACCTGCCGGGCCCGGATTGGGTCGATCGCATTTTCGCTCAAACCGATCGCTCTCCTCAAGTTTTGCGATCGCTCCAGCAACTCTATTCTAGCGGACGCTTGGCAAATACCGGCTATTTATCCATCCTGCCAGTAGACCAAGGAATCGAACACTCCGCAGCCGCATCTTTTGCACCAAATCCCATCTATTTTGACAGTGAAAACATCATCAGACTCGCAATCTCTGCGGGCTGCAACGCTGTCGCGACAACCCTCGGAGTTTTGGGCAGCGTCTCCCGAAAATACGCGCACAAAATCCCTTTCATTCTCAAACTAAATCACAACGAACTGCTAACTTATCCCAATCAATCCGACCAAATAATGTTTGCTTCCGTCGAACAAGCTTGGAATTTGGGAGCCGTTGCAGTCGGAGCAACAATTTACTTTGGTTCCCCAGAATCGACGCGACAAATCCAAGAAGTCAGTCAAGCTTTTGCCCACGCTCACGAGTACGGAATGGCAACAATTTTGTGGTGCTACCTCCGCAACGATATCTTCAAACAAGACAAAGATTATCACCTTGCCGCTGACTTAACTGGTCAAGCAAATCACTTAGGAGTAACAATTCAAGCCGACATCATCAAGCAGAAATTGCCCGAATTTAACAACGGGTACGCAGCAGTTGCGAAAGCCAGCGGTCACAGTTACGGCAAAACCGACAGCCGCGTGTATTCAGATTTGACAACCGATCACCCGATCGATCTCACCCGCTATCAAGTCCTCAACTGTTATGCAGGAAGGATGGGTTTAATCAACTCCGGCGGTGCTTCAGGGAAAACTGATTTTGCCGAAGCAATTCGCACCGCAGTCATCAACAAACGCGCAGGTGGCTGCGGCTTAATTTCCGGCCGCAAAACCTTTCAGCGTCCCTTTGAAGAAGGCGTAAAATTGTTCCACGCCATTCAAGACGTTTACTTGTCGCCCGAAATCACGATCGCCTAAAAATTCACAGCACTAAAAGCAGGGTGCGCGCTGTGCGCTCAATGCTATCTGGCGCGGCGATGTCGGGAGCATCTCGGTTTTGCATTTGTAGTGCGAGTTCTGGAAGTGCTCGCACTGTAAAAAAATGCTTTTTGCGAAAATGAGATGCTTCCGCGATGTCTCACTTCTAAGTCCAAAGAACAAAGTTGAGGAACAGGTGCAGTTGTATAGCAATCGCCACAGCGGCGAGGACATAAATAACCTCATGAATAAAGGCGAGAACTCATAGCATAAACGGTTTGATTTCCGTACTGTGCAACTCTTCTATTTCGCGATCGAGCTCTTCTGTCAACTATAGCCTTTCTCAAAAAGATGAGGCACTCGTTTAGATTTTAGATTAGCCCGCCTGCGACTTCGCTTGGAGGGTAAGGATTGAGGAATTGAGAGATCGAGTCGGTCTTTTGCGTCATCTTTTTGAGAACTGCTATATCAACTGTCAACTGTCAACTATCAACTGTCAACTATCAACAGTCAACAGTCAACAGTCAACTATCAACTGTCAACTATCAACTATCAACAGTCAACAGTCAACAGTCAACAGTCAACAGTCAACTATCAACAGTCAACAGTCAACAGTCAACAGTCAACAGTCAACTATTAATGAGCGGTATAGCCCCCATCAATTACCAATTCTGAACCAGTAACAAACTTAGATTCATCCGATGCCAGATAAAGAATACCGTAGGCAACATCATCAGGTTCACCCATATGCCCCACGGGATGCAAGCTATCAAGCATTTTCCGTCCTTCTGTCACATCGCCTTGTTCGGCCAACAACTTCTCTACCAGCGGTGTCCAGATAAATGCCGGATGAACTGAATTAACCCGAATGTTATTTTTAGCATACAATAGCGCATCTGTTTTAGTCATCAACCGCACTGCTCCCTTTGAGGCATGATAAGGAGGCATATCGGGGCCGCCAACCAATCCGTAAACAGAAGACAAATTAATAATGCTGCCACCTCCCGTTTCTAGCATGGAAATCAAAACGTGTTTAGTACAGAGGAAAACACCATTTACGTTTATTACCATCAACGCATTCCATTCATCTTCTGCGATTTCGTGAGTGGGTTTATTGATGCCCACAATGCCTGCATTGTTCACTAAAATGTCAATTTTGCCCCACTTTTCTCGGACTTCAGACACCACCTGTTTAACGATCGCTTCTTTTGTAACATTTAGATCCCAGTATTCTGCCTGTCCTCCTTTTTCGGTAATCTCTGCTACCAAATCTCTGCCTTCCTTCTCTGCTATATCTGTTACCGCAACACAGGCTCCTTCTCTCGCCAGTAGCAGACAAGTCGCCCTACCAATTCCCGAAGCCCCACCTGTGACAACCGCAACTTTCCCTTCTACCCTATTCATAAAAACCTCTTCCAGAAATGAGTTAAAACAGTCACATCTCCTGCACCAACCAGCTTGGGCACAAGTATGGTGTAGGCGAAACCAACCAATCCGCCTGTCCATCCGGGCTACAGGTAGGATGTCGGGATGCCGACGAATATCTTACGCAAATAGTATAGTGGATCTGGAACCTGCTTGTACCAAGTGTGGGTTGTTGAACAAAGCCACAATCACTTGCTGTAGCTCAATCAAATTTTGTCGAAGTATGGCATTGGAGCGATCGTAGACGATCGGAAGCGAGAACCGGGCAAACAGCAGAAAACTATGATTTTACATGGCAATTTTTATTTTAATTAAGAGCATGATAGCAGGCATCTTTGAAAGATGGTCAACCGCTTTACAGCCCGATCGCTCTCACTACAAACTCAACGGAACTTTGCTGCTTTGTTTTGCCGTATGTTCCAGCCCTGCCATCACAAAACCGAAGTTTGGTAAGCGTTCGGCAAAAATTGCACCCATGCCCTGTGCCGTTGGTAACGTCCAATCTTTTTGCAACTCGGCAGCAATCGCGATCGTGTTGACGCACTTGACACCAGCTTGAGTCATCCGAGCCACAGCAGCGTTTTGCGTGGTGGTATTCCACGTGCCGGATGCGTCAATTACCGCATAAACATCATACCCTGCACCAACGGCAGAAATCGCTGGAAATGCCAAACAAACATCGGTGGTAACACCTGCCATAATTAGCTTTGGGCGAGCTGTTTGCTCTACAGCTTTGACAAAAGCTCGATCGTTCCAAGCGTTAATGATGACGCGATCGACGATCGGAACATTTGGCAGCGCCTGAAGTAGTTCGGGAAACAGAGGGCCGTTAGGGCCATTGGGATTGCTGGTAGTTAAAAGAGTTGGTAGGTTGAATAATTTCGCAACATCAGCTAAGTAGAGAGCGTTGTTTTTCAAATTTACTGGATCGATATCGGTAATGCCCAACAGCATAGTGCCCACTTGATGGTCAATCAGCAACATGGCAGCATTATCAGGCGTGAGTTGCTCGAAAAAAACATTGTTTGTAGTCATGGCGATCGTTATTTGGTGTGAATTTGTGAATGTATTGTGAAATTGGCGCGGGCGATGAATCTACAATTGTGTAAAGGGAACATTGTGATTGTGCTTGCGATGCAGGTTTTACTGCTTGAGAAGCAAACTCCCCAACAATCGATAGCAGTATCCGCCGAATATAATTCCAACTGCTCCAATTAATCCCAGAACTGGTGGAACAGGAGCAGGGAGTTTTAGTATACTAAATGCGATTCCAATAATCCAGCCGCACATTAAAGCTTTTCCTGCATCTTGAAGAAAACTCATTGTTTGACTCCCGTTTCAGCGTCGTTTTCGGAGGTAGATATCTCTATAGATTCGCGATCGCTGCCCTGCAATCAGAGCAGCGTTGCTCAAGCAACTCAAAGCGTCCAGGGTGGCGGAGACATCGGTTGATTTTGGTCATCCCAATTCTGAGTTCCAGCAGGCATAGCACAAATTACTTCTAGCTGATCCTCGCCATGATTCACGAGATTGTGATAAACATGGGGAGGAACAATCATCGTGTCGCCTGCTTGAAGTTCTACTTCTTGATCCCCGATCGTTCCCTTCATCGTTCCAGCCATGCAGTACACAATCTCTTCGTGATCGTGCACATGAGTTGGATTGAGTGCGCCCGGTTCGAGTTCTGCATGAAACATCAGAACTTCACTTGCACCTGTGCTAGGGGCTGCTATTTTCGTTACAACGACTCCTGGTACTTCAAATTTATCAGCGTTGTTACCGCGAACAATTGTCATAATTCCTCTCCTTTGATAGATAGTTTTGGTGAACCTTAACTTAGACGAAATAGTAACACTATTTCCCAGGTTTATGAAAAATAAATCGAGCTGGTGCTTCCCTATAAATCATAAATTCAATTTAAAGATTACTAAAGAAGCACCTTACAGATTGGCTCAAGAAACTCCCACAATTATAGGAATTTCCGCTGATTCTTTAGCGAATTACTTGATTGCTCCTGCGGCAACAGGCTGAGGTTTTTTTGACTGTTCTGTTACACTGGCTGCTGGTGAATGTAAATGGGATTCTAGGAACCACAAACGCTTGTCGATCGCCCGCGAAATTTCCGTGTACAAATCTGCCGTATCGGCATCTCCCAAAACGGAAGTTTGTTCGATGCAAAATCGGACTGATTTGCCATAAATCGCCAAGCGATCGGCTAAAGCGATGATATGATCCGTGCCATCTGCGATATCAAACGGATACTCTGACAGTTCTGACTGTTGTGCCGAAATTATGGCGGTTCCGAGGGCGTAGCCTCCCAGTGTGGTAATTCGTTCCGCTACCAGATCGGTAAATTCTTCAACTTGGGAGGCAATTTCATCAAACAGCAAATGAAGTTGATAGAAGTCCTTGCCTTTGACGTTCCAATGTGCTTGTTTGACTTGAGTTTTGAGGTCGATCGTGGATGCGAGAGTTTGGTTGAGTAGGCCGATCGCCCGATCGCGAATTGGTGCAGCTAAATCGATGCGAGTTGCATAAAGCGGTTGGTTAGCAGTCATGGATTTACCTCTAATTGTTGTTTGAGCGTCGCTGTCAGGGTTTGGCGATCGCACGCGCCGTCATAGCGCAGACAATTGATAAAAAAAGTCGGTGTTTGACAGACGCCGCTGTGGATACCGCTGGCCAAGTCCTCCCGCACTCGATCGGCATAAATGTGTGCCGCCATGTCGCGCAGGAACTGCATCACATCGAGTCCCAAAGCATCTGCATACTCAGCCAAGTAGCCATTACCAAGGGCGTGTTGGTGGTGGAACAAATAATCGTGCATTTGCCAAAATTTTCCTTGTCTAGCAGCCGCTTCAGCAGCTTCCGCCGCCTGTTGCGCTTGGGGATGCAAGTGATTTCGGGGAAAGTGCCGGAAGACAAAACAAACTTGTTCTCCAAAATGCTGCTGGAGGTGTTGTACAATGTCGTGGGCTTCTGCACATTTAGGACATTGATAGTCGCCGTATTCCACTAGGGTAATAGCGGCAACATCTAATCCTTGAATGCGATCGCGACTGCTGACAGGAATAACTAGGACACTCACGGTGTTCTTTTGAGCGGTATGAAACTAAGTTTCGCCGATGTTCCTACTTTTGCAATCGGAGCAAAGGTTTGTTTTAAGTCAATCTAAAGGTCTAGTGTGGCTCCACCTTTAGATTGAGTAAGCTGCTGCGATCGCTCCGAATCGTTGATTTAACTATTCAATTTTGGTTGTTTTGCTACTCAAAATTGCGTTTTGCCCGTCTGCGGTTGCTTTGTTGAAAGCTTGCCGCGCGATCGAGCCTTTAAACAGTGCTGCACTCACGAGTACGTTAGAATCGAGAACAAATTTTATTTGAGATCGCAGAAAAACCCGGTGTTGCAGCTTTCAGCATTTGGCGACGGACTTGTTCTAGTCGATCGCGATTAATCGGGAGCAATCGCTACACGCGGTTCAATCCGATCGCGAGTTATTGGCCGTTCATCTTCGGAAAAAAACCCTTAATGAATTTCGCTAATTTTTTCGTGTACGAACGTACACAATTACGCGACCGAATAAAAACTATTTAGCTCAAATCCGGTAACTACGGAATTATTCAACCACAGAAGGACTCGCCTACAGCTTAGCAATACCGCGTTTGAGAGCCACGATCGCAGCTTGAGTTCGATCGCCCACACCGAGTTTGCTCAAAATGCTGTTGACATGAGTTTTTACCGTACTCTCGGCAATTCTGAGGGTGAGGCCGATTTCCAGATTGCTTTGGCCCTTCGCCATCTGCTGCAATACTTCGCGTTCGCGATCGGTCAATTCAGGCATCTGAGCGCGTTCCGCCAGCCTCGCACCGACAGCCGGAGAAATGTGATTTTTGCCCGTACAAACCTGGCGAATTGCGCTGAGAATCTCTTGCGTAGAGGCATCTTTGAGCAGGTAAGACTTGGCACCAGCCCGCAGTCCCCGGTAGATGTCTTCATCTCCGTCATAGGTGGTAAGCAAGATAATACAAGCGGTGGAAAATTCGGTGCGAATTGCGACGATCGCTTCTACGCCGCCCATTTCTGGCATTCGCAAATCCATCAGCGTTACGTCGGGTTGCAGTTGGCGAAAAACCTCGACGGCTTCTCTTCCGTTGCTGGCTTCTCCCACAACAGTCATATCGGTTTGGTTGTCCAAAATTAACGCCAAGCCTTCCCGCAAAATCGGGTGATCGTCGGCAAGTAAGATACGCAGGGGAGTGTTAGTCATGGCGGTGCGATCGCAACTGTGACGATCGTTTCAGTTCCTGCTCCTAGTTTGCTACGAATTTGGAGTTGTGCGCCGATCGCCCCAGCTCGATCGCTCATCCCAACTAAACCCAAGCCCCGCCCTTCTGTCTGCTGAGGATTGAACCCGCAGCCATCATCACATATCCGCAGTTGGATGTGCTCGCAAGAGTAGGTGAGTTCGAGATGAATATTTTGAGGTTGGGCGTGGCGAAGCGCGTTGGTGAGCGATTCCTGGGCAATGCGGAGCAGATTCATACTGAGGGTGGCATCCAAACAATAGGGCGTGCCGTCTACGCTGACGGTGATGCGTGTGGTAGCTCCGGTGGTCATTTGCTCGACTAATCGCGTCAGGGAATCAGCCAAACCACAAGCAGCCCGATCGCTGTAGTAAAGCAGCCAAACAGAGCGCCTCGCTTCTGCTAGCCCTTGTTTGGCTAAATCCTGAGCGCGGGTAATGCAGGCTTGGGTGCGATCGGGCGATCGATCGAGAAACTCGGTGGCGGCGTTGAGTTGCATGACTACTCCTGTAAGCGATTGGGCGAGGGAATCGTGAATGTCTCGCGCCATGCGGTTGCGCTCTTCGAGGATGGCAGCTTGACGGTTTTCTGCGGCAAGGCGGGTCAGTTCGACTGCTAGCGTCACCTGATGTGCCAGCGCCTGAGCGAGTTCGATTTGCTGGGTGGTGAACTGACGATCGCTCGGTAGATAAACAGCCAGTGCGCCAACGGTTCTGTCCCCTAGATTAAGCGGCACATTGAGAAACTGAGTCACACCGCGATCGACATACCACTTACTAGCATCCATGCCCATCTGTTGAGCGATCCACTGACCTACAAAATCCTCGTCTGTTCCCATGCCCTGATAAATGGAATAGTCTTGGCGATGCCGCCAATCTTCATGGTTGGCCAGTTCGGGTGGAATCGGCATCCCAATAGTGCCGGGATGTCCGGGTTGAGCCTCTGGTGTCAACAGTTGTCCTTGATAGTAAGACAAGCCCACAAAAGCTAAATGGTTGGATTCGGGATGATACCAATACTCTGTCAGCGGTGATTGAAATTGAGTGGCGATCGCCCCCAACACATGACCCAAAAACCGATCTAAATCTGGCTCTGTTGCTAGCACATCAAGCGACTGTTTTAAGGCTTCATTGGCTTTGGTTAGCTCTGCGGCGCGCGCTTGTTCCGCCCTCAGCAAAGTTTGCTGGGCTTCTCGAAGTTCGGTGATATTGGTTTGCGTCCCCCAGCCGCCTGTCAGATAGCCATCCTCGATCGTGCAAACCGTATTATTCAAAAAGTAGAGCTTTCTACCGTTGCGATCAACTTCTTCGGATTCAGCATTGCGAATTCGATATCCACCCTCAATTTGGGCGCGCATGAATGCCTTATTTTTCTCTGAGTTGGCAACGTGAACATCCGTCATCCGAAACCCGATGACATCTTCTGGCTTGTCATATCCATACATCGCAGCAAAGGCAGCATTTGCCTCGGCGATGTACATATAGCGGTAGGAAAGTTCAACTTGCTCATCAACCGGTAGCGTAACTGGAATCGGTTCGTCAAATGCAGCGCGGTGAATTCCTTCGCTGCTGAGTTCAAACAAAGTGCGGTAGCGTTTTTCTGATTCTGCCAGTTGGGCGATCGCCCTTTGCAGTTCAGCATTGATGCGTTCCAATTCGGCGGCGCGTTCTTGTTCTGCTTGCAAGATAGCTTTCTGGGTGCGTTGACGCTCGATCGCGCTGCCGATACAAGCCGCCGCCGTTTTCAAGATTGTGAGTTCAGCCAAATCTCGATGCTTAGCTTCTCGGCAGTCATCAAGCCCCACCACTCCCCAAAATTGTCTCTCGATAAAAATAGGCACAATGTGTAGTGCCTTCACACCGATCGCGGCTTGCCCACTACGAAATGGTTCCGGCATCTCTTCCAGTAGGTAGCTAATTCCTTCACCTCGACTAAACTTACCGTACCACTCTTCGATTTCTTTATAAGTTCCTTGAGCAACTTCAGCATGGGAAATTTGTGGCACTGTATCGAGTGAATTCCACTCATATAGCACCCGCCACCACGGAAATGATGAATCGTTGGGATGCGTAAAATTCTCGATTACACTCAGTCGATCGGTTTCCAAGCATTCTCCAATAATTTGCAGTGCCGTATTAATGGCTTCATCCAAGTTTTCGACGATGAGTAAGGCATTGGCAGCCGTAGCGGTGGCTTCAAGAATGCGATCGCGCTTCTCCAATCGCTGATTCTGTGCTTCGAGTTCCGCAACTCGTTGTTGCTCTGCCTGCAAGATAGCTTTCTGGGTACGATCGCGCCTAATTGCACTACCAATACAATCAGCTATTGTTTTCAAAACTGCAACTTCCCCCCGGCTGACGCGAATTGGTTCCTGACAGTAATCAAAACACAATACTCCCCACCACTGCCCATTAACTCGAATCGGTGTAGAGTAAGTTGACTGCACCTGAACTGCTTTAAACGCACTCCGCAACGGTTCATCCCATTCATCAATCAACCCTCCAAATCCATCGCCCAGATCGAAGTATCGTTCCATAAATTCTTCTATACCTTGGGAACTGATACTGCCTGATTTCAGGTGAGAAATTTGCGCTACTGTACCCTGTCTTACCCACTCATAAATAACGGTGTGATACGCAGGCTTGTTCGATGTGGCATCGAGGAAGTTTTCGAGAATATTAATCCGATCGCAACCAGAGGCTTCCCCAAGAATTTGCAAAGCCGAATTCACGGCTTCATCGAAGTTTTCCAAGGTTAGTGAGGCGTTGACAGCTTTTGCGGTAGCTTCTAAAAGGCGATCGCGATTTTCTAATAAACGGTTTTGCGCTTCCAGTTGGGCGACTCGTTCCTGTTCTGCTTGCAGCACTGATTTCTGTGTGCGTAGCGCTGCTTGGCGCAACCTTTCGCGCCTAATTGCACTACCAATACAAGCCGCTGCCGTTTTCAAGATTGCCAATTCAGCCGAACTTCGATGCTTGGCTTCCCGACAGTCATCAAAACCCACCATTCCCCAAAATTGACTTTCTACAAAGATAGGAACAACGTGTAAAGCTTTAACACCGATTGCTGCTTGTCCGCTGCGAAACGGTTCAGGCATATTCTCTAGTAGATAACTGATACCTTGACCTTGACTCAAACGCTCATACCAGTCCTCAATTCCCTCATAAGTTCCTTGGGCTGCTTCAGGATGAGAAATTTGTGACACGGTGTGGGGTGAATTCCACTCATACAATAGCTTCCAGCATGGTAAAGGTTGAGATGGGCTGTCAAAATGATCGATTACACTCAGTCGATCGGTCTCTAAGCACTCCCCGATGATTTGCAGGGCAGAATTGACCGCTTCGTCCAAGTTCTCAACGGTGAGTAAGGCTTTAGCAGCCGTTGCTGTGGCTTCGTTGAGGCGATCGCGAGCTTTTGAACACCGCAGTTGTGCATTCTCCTGCTTTAGTTGAGCCAATTGTGACTGCAATTGCTGCATCGATTCCGACTGATTTAATGGGTTCATCGGTTTGACGTGCGATGTATTGTCTGCCTGTATCTATTTTGCTGTCTTCCCAGAAAGTTGGAGCGCGATCGATATATAATTTTCCAATGCCTCACAGCCTCATTTTAAATCTACTGCCAGTTGCACCCATTCCATCCCAATTTTTAACGGGACGGCACCTCCACGCCTTATTTCTCAACCTTGTGAGTGCTGTAGACACAGATTTGAGCGCGTACCTGCACGACCAATCTAATGAAAAAGCTTTTACTTTAAGCCCTTTCCAAGTCAGCAAAAAAGAGGTTTACAAAGCCAGCACACCGCAGCCACAAAAGAGAGTTTTGCCTCCGGCTTCGCGCGCAACCCAGGCTGTACAGTGGGAACACAAGCAAGCAATTGGGGAAAATACGCCGATTTGGTGGCGCATTTCTCTGCTGGATGACGGTTTGTTCGATCGGCTAACTGAACTTTGGCAGCAACTCAACTTTGATCGCCCGTGGCATTTGGGCCCTACAAATTTGTACGTGACGAACATTGTCAGCCAACCGCAATCACATCAGCCGTGGGTGAATTGTTGCAGTTACGCCGAATTGTTCGAGATAGCTTCGGAAACCGATCGCCAAATTGCGTTTACTTTCTGCACTCCTACGAATTTTCGGCAAGGTGTGTACGATAGTGCGATGCCAAGTAGAGAAAGTGTATTTGGCAGTTTGGCGAATCGCTGGAACAAGTATAGCGAAATTGCGATCGAACCTACATTCACAGAAGCTATTTTTCCCAGTTTTTTCAATATCCGCACAGAAGTTTGTACGGATTCTCGCAGTAAATTTATTGGCTGTGTCGGCGAGGTTAGTTACCGAATTATGGGAGATATAGATCCTGCTACTATTAAGCAAATTAACGCTTTAGCAGATTTTGCACTTTACAGCGGAGTCGGGCGCAAAACGCCGATGGGTATGGGAATGACGCGCCGATTGCCTAATTTTTAATTATTAGACTTGAATTGCAAGCCCTAGCTAGGACGCTGCTGGAAGCAACATCCCACCCTAAAAAAACATTTTTGTGGGATGGGCGTCTCGCCCGTCCCAAAATTTGATTAAAAAAATATTTTTGTGGGATGGGCGTCTCGCCCGTCCCAAAATTTGATTAAAAAAACATCTTTGTGGAATCGGCGTCCCGCCCGTCCCAAAATTTGATTAAAAAAATATTTTTGTGGGATGGGCGTCCCGCCCGTCCCAAAATTCGATCAAAAAAACAGAGAAAAAGTTGTCTATTCACCTTTCGGCTTAATTTCACTGACAATTTCATAAACATCAGTATCGGGAATTTTGGCAAACAAAGGCGTCATCTGCTTCAATATTTCCTGATAAGCTTCGCTTTGATTTGCTGCCATCTCTTCTATGCTTTCCCAAAAAATGATCGCAATCCCTTTGTCAGTATTGGGCAATTGCAGCAGGTATGCTCCTTTAAAACCTGTGGCATAGGTTGCAACGGCTTTGCCAAAAAGTTCTTCTGCTTCTTTAAATTTTCCTGGTTTAAATTCGCCAATCGCCACGTAGGCAAACTGATGTCTGAGAAAGTCTAAAAATTCTGACATATCATTGTCCTCAAAAAATCGCGCTCCACCAAATTATAGCAGTTGTCAGAAAGATGAGGAATTGACCGATTAATCCCTCAATTCCTCCATCCTCCAATCCTCCAATCTAAAATCTAAAATCTAAAATCTAAAATCAGAATCTGTACCTCACCTTTTTGAGAAAGGCTATATATTTTACCCTCTTGGCAGTAATTTTGTGAAGTTCACAGTTTGTAGTTTTCAGCGAGCTAAGCTGCGGATTGAGGAGACACTGCACCTAGCTGCGATCGCGCTTTACCCGTAAAAAACCGTAAAAAGTGGTTTTTTGCAATAACCCTATTGAAAATCTTAAATTTTACAGCAAAAATCATAACATAAAAATAAAAACAAAGTAAAGAGCGCACTCAAGAACATGAAAAAAATATTAGTAATTGAAGACAATAACTTAATCCGAGAAACAGTTTTAGAACTTCTGCAATCGCGAGGTTTTGAAGCTGTGGGCGCCGAAAACGGACAAGTTGGCATCCAGTTAGCGATCGCCCAAATTCCCGACTTAATTTTGTCTGATGTCATGATGCCGAAACTAAACGGTTTTGAAGTTTTCGCGGCATTGCGATCGTATCCAGCAACGGCCAGGATTCCGTTTATTTTTATGACAGCCTCCGAAATGGAAAAAGCCCAGGAACTCAAAGCCGACGGCTATCTGAGCAAACCTTGCAGCATCACAGAAATCCTGCGGGCGATCGCAACTCAACTAGAAAAACCGACAATTACCAACCCAAAATATCAAAAAGTAGCGGACAATTCTGCACCATCAAATCTCAGCAAGCGCGCCCGCGAGCAAAAATATCGGTTTGAGATTGCGTCGATTTGCTCGCAATGACGCGCACACTAACGTTATTCATACATAACTTCAGGGAATTTGAAATTGGTTCCAGCCGGCGGTGACTTAGACTGGGTATGTTGAATTTGGTAAAAAAGTCATGAACCCACAACCCAAAGGCCGCCTAGTTTGGAATCACTCTACTCACCTTCAGGGTTTGATACCAATTTTAGAGCGCCTGACTCTGAGAATGGGCATTCAAACCGTTACCCCCGGCGTCATTAACAAAGTTAAAGGACACATCCCCCACATGACATTAAGAGTGTCAGTACCCATTCGCGGGGGATTTAAAATTATTGCCAGACAGGGCAAAACTGTACAAGAAGTCTTTATATTAACCACTCTCAGTCAAGGGGACTTGGAAGAGACGATCGCCCAAACCCTAGCCAAGTGACAATTTTTGCTGAGCTAGCAAAGCCCGGGCTTTAACCCCCAAAGTTTCATCGCTTTGGGCCATTTCCTGTAGTCTGGCCCAAACTTCCGCTAACCAATCCGGTTTCACAGTCGCAGCACCAGCCAAAGCTTGTAAACCTCCCGCCGCTGCGTAGCGAACCACCCATTCCGGATCTCGGGACGCTTGCAGCAGCGTTTTCACCACGCGAATTTGAGCGCCTGCAATTTGTTCTGGCGGCATAAGTTCCCAGCAAATCGTCCCCAAACCCCTAGCAGCCGCCCGCCGCACGCTCAAAGCAAAGTCATTCGCCGCCGCCTCGATCAAAATTTCTAAACCCCTAGGATCGCCAATTCCCGCCAAAGCCCGAACCGCCCAAGCTCTCGCTCCGTAATTGTAGCCGTCAAGCTGTTCTAGCAGCGGCAGCACCGCAGGTTCTCCGAGTTGAATCAGCCCGTCAACGGCGGCCACAGCGGCGCCGGGGTTGTTGTAGCCGAGGACTGTAATTAAGGTAGGAATTGCTTCTTTTGACTCAGCCGCCGCCAGTGCTTTGACAGTATTTAACAAGCCTTCGGAAGAATCTGCTTGTTCGACTGCGCGAATTAGTTCTAATGCCATTTATTTATAAAATCTACCGTGACCATTGTCATTGTAGGTTGGCTCGATCGCGCGATCGAACTTTTTGCAGCCTCACCCACGAAGAGCGCGATCGCAACAGGTAAGGAAACAGCACTGCTCTGTCCTGAATTTAAAGCAAACAATTGAGAATCGCTCCAGAAATCCTATGTCATCTGATGTCAAAAAACACCAACCAGAATCAAATAGGTTTGTAGTGAGGACTTCAGTCCGCATAAAATCAAAGGAATTGCCTGCCACTAATGTCAGAACACACCAACCAGAATCAAATAGGTTTGTAGTGAGGACTTCAGTCCGCATAAAATCAAAGGAATTGCCTTCCTCACTACAAAAAATCTTACAGGTAATCGACAGAAAATTAAATATGTTACAACTAATTTTTGTTCACAGTAAACTATCCATTAAATCCATAACTTGGATAGCTTCATCGGACAAAGATAGAGATGCTTGTTGATTGAGATGATGTTCCAAAACTCCTTTGAGCGCAATTAATTTCATGCTATTTTCTGCTAAAGTTTCAGCAATAGCTGGCGCTGAGGGCAAATAGCCGATCGCCCCCAAGTCCATCAAAGCCGATCGGCGCAACTGCAAATTATCCCCATTCAAAGCAGTTACCAACCGCTCTCCGTAAACCCGATCGCCAGTCAACTGATACATCGCCCGTGCCGCAGCGTACTGCACCCGCTCCACAGAATGCTCTAAAAAAGGTGAAATTAGCGGTATAGCTTCTGTCGCTTGCAGCGTACCCAAAGCTTCAATTACCGAGTCGTAAGGCTGCACGAGGTGCGATTTTCCAGGCACTCGCAGGGCCACAGCTACGCCCCCATCTAAGAGCTGCATCAGCGGTGGAATGGAATCGATCTCGCCCAGCATTTCTAGAGCTTGAGCCGCCGCTTCCCGCACGTAATAATCGGCGCATTCCAAACAATGAGTCAGGGCGGGTAAGGCTTGTTTGTCGCCCAATTTTCCCAGCGCCCGCGCCGCATTTCGCAGTAGGGAATAGTCGCCGATTTTTGTTTGTTCTGATTCTTCTTGCAAGGCCGCAATTAAAGCGGCAATAACTGCGGGTTCCTTGACTCGAAATCTGCCCACCCACCAAGCAGCATAATACCGGAGACTGTAATCTTCTGAGTGCAAATTTGCGATCGCCTGTTCTAGTGTTAAAGATTCGCCCTCAGCTACGCCCGTCGGCGGTGAGTCAGATTCGTCATAATTCATAATTTTTAATATGGCTTAGGAAACTCGGCGATTGAAATCGCGACTACACAGACAAAACCCGAGCCCAGAGGGGTTGGGGAAACTCGGCGATTTAAATCGCGACTACACAGACAAAACCCGAGCCCAGAGGGGTTGGGGAAACTCGGCGATTTAAATCGCGACTACACAGACAAAACCCGAGCCCAGAGGGGTTGTGGAAACTCGGCGATTTAAATCGCGACTACACAGACAAAACCCGAGCCCAGAGGGGTTAAATTAACTCTAACTCTTCGTCCGCGGAGGCGGACATTGTTTGTGTAGAAGCGATTTCAATCGCCCTTTTCGATCGCCTTTTTCCATCGCCCTTTTCAATCGCTATTAATTACGATGCGACGATGATTCAGATCATTATTCTGCGATCGCACTTAGCGGCTGAATGTTCACAATTTTGCCGCCCATGCGAGTAATCCGCTGCATTTCTTGATTCATCCGATTGTACGGCACGGTGATAAATGTACTCGCGCTCGATCGAATCGAATAATCGATATTTTCTGTATCGTCACTTTGGCGCAATCCCACAACTTCATACCGAAAACAGCGACCGGCGGAAGCTGTATTGCCACTTTTTCCAGCTACACTTTGACCCAACATAAGCTTCTTGGTAATTGCTAATTGGTACTTTGTCATTTGTCATTTGTCATTTGTCATTTGTCATTTGTCATCTCGCCCGCTCGCGAAGTCGAAGGGTGGTCATTTGTCATTTGTCATTTGTCATTTGCCTTGAGTTCAGAATTTACTCAGCACCTAATTATGTATGGTCAAGCACACCGCACCTTACGCAAAGTCTAATTAGCCAAGGGCCATCAATCTCTAGTAATTTTACTAATGACTGATGACTGATGACTGATGACTGATGACTAATGACTAATGACTGATGACTGATGACTAATGACTGATGACTAATGACTGATGACTGATGACTGATGACTAATGACTGATGACTGATGACTGATGACTAAATGGGAGTAATGCTAGCGATTTTCCCGCCCATGCGTTGAAATTTCTGCATTTGCGAGGACAAATCGTCAACAGGTACGATGAAAGCTTTGCTGCTGCGGCGCACGTTGGGATAGCCGCCCGTGCGAATGCCCGAAACTTCGACGCGCAGAAGCCGTCCTTCTTTGCCGTAAGCTGCGCCGCCGCCGAAGCCGCTGCTGGGAGTTACGTTTTGTGCTGAAGGGCGATAGGCCCAACCTTCGTTGCCGCCAGAAGGCCCAACTACAGCCGTAGCGCTGTTAGTGCCAAGTTCCACTGCTAAGCGGGAGTTATTGCCTTCTAGTTGAGAGGTATCGCTATTTGCATAGCCGCGATACAAGCGGAACATCCGGGTAAAACCGACGGTTTTTTGCCCGCGCTGGGTGTTAAAGCCCCGGTAGTAAGGTACGATATTGTCGCCGAAGTTTTCTTGATACTCTACTGAATCGATGTAAGAATCAACATCAGCGTCGTACCCTTGTGTTTGGTACAAATCTAAGTGATAAACTACTTCAGATTCGTCGTAGGGAGCGCGACCGAGCAAGTGTTTGTAGTTTAGTTCGATCGCCCTAGTTTGAAAGCTGTTGTAGAAAAACTTGGTTTTGTACAGTTCCGATTTGGCCACTGCGCGCACAAATTCTCGCACTGTCAAACTGCCGTCTCGCAGAAGAGATTCCGCACTTGTCAGGCGATCGGATTTCATTAAATAATCGTTGCCCAGCACCTGACGGTAAACGGCACGAATCACCATTTCAACGTCATCTTTGTTGTAGTTCGGGCGCAATTCTACCTTCGGTGCATCGCTCAATGCCGATGTTCCGAGTCTGGATGCTGCTGTTGTAATCGCCACCAGATTTTCTCCTAAATTAGTAACAAAAATTTAAAGCTTTGTTGCACTTGAGATTTTTAGGACTAAGGCAAAGGTATCTGAAAGTAAGGTACCCCGAGGCGCACCTTACTCACTGACATCAATTAGTCCTAATTTGCTAAAGACGCATCAAAAAAACGTCTTTACAAACTTTTAAGCTGTGGTAATATTTACCACTTTGCCGCCACGTTTGTTGATTTGCTGCAAGCGGCTCGAAAGTTGGTCGTAAGGTACGAGATACTCGGTGGTTGTGCGGCGCACTTGGGGCGAAAACTTAGCCGAACCTTGCATTGCGGTGATTCGGTAGAGTTGCCCGCCGCCATTGTTACCGGCGAGGGCTTTGCCTGTGGAGGGGGTGGAGATGGGCGAAGCTGTATTTCTGGCAACTTCCCTGGTGAGGCGCCCTTGCTTTTGGTTTTGGGCGCGATCGCTGTTGGCATAGCCCCGGTACAATTGAAACATCCGGTTAAAACCGACGGTTTTTTGATTTCTTTGAGTCGCGAAACCGCGATAGTAAGGCACTACACTGTCGCCAAAATTCTCTTGATACTCCACTGAGTCAATGTAAGAACTGATTTCAGCTTCGTAGCCTTCTGCATTGTACAAATCAACGTGGAAAGCAATTTCTGACTCGTCGTAAGGAGCGCGGCCCAACAAATGTTTGTAATTAAGCTCGATTAACCGCGTTTGTGAGTTCGGGTAAAAAAACTTTTGCCGATATGTTTCGGACTGAGCAATTGCCCGCACAAAATCTTTAACTGAAATTTGCCCTTGCAGCAGCAGAGATTCTGCGCTGGTAACTCGTTCGACGGACATTAAATACTCGTTGCCGAAAACTTGGATGTAAGCGGCGCGAATTACTGCTGTCACATCGTCTTGCGTCCAGTGGGGGCGCAGTTCTACTCGTCCGGCTTCATCTAATGCTTTGATTCCCAACCGTTCTGCTGAACTTAGTCCCACCATCTTCGCTTCTTCCTTTTTTTGCTTTAAAAACTGAAATTGCTTAAAAAAGTATTTGGAAAATTAGGCCCAGATCGCAGATGCCCGGAATCGTAAACAACCGCTAACACTAAAGCTAACAGCAGCTTACAATTCCGGGCATCACGCAAATCTAGCTGAGAGCGTTGATTGCGTAGTCGATGTAGGAATTTGCTTCAGTTGCAGCGTCGCCACTCAAACCGTGGTTGCCTTTGATGTACTTGAGAGCTTCAACGTACCAGCTAGGAGACAATTCAAATGTCCGGTTGATTTCGTCAACACCTGCAATCAGGTACTCATCCATAGGGCCGGTGCCGCCTGCAACTAAGCAGTAGGTGACCATCCGCAGGTAGTAGCCGATGTCGCGGGAGCATTTGGCTTTGCCGGTTGCTGTGGAAGCGTAGTTCGGCCCTTGCATTTGTTGGGTGTAGGGGAACTTGTTGTACACAGCTTGAGCTGCACCGTCGATCAAGCGCTGAGAGTTAGCGGTTAATGACTTAGCTGCTTCCAAACCTGCTGCTGCTTGGCGAAAGCGGCCGAAGGCTACTTGCAATTCAGTGCTGCTCAAGAAACGGCCTTGAGAATCGGCAGCCGTTACTGCTTCGGTCAAAGGGGTTTTCATTGTTCTGCTGTCTCCCTAATGTTTTGTTTGTTCCAAAATGAGTGTTTGCAAAAATGCGTTAGCGAAGCCCTCGAAGAGGATCGCTCGCTTCTTTACATCTAGAAATGTTCGCGTTCGCTATTTTTAGCCGACTGCGTTAGCTGCGCGGTCGAAGTAGCTGCCGATTTCAGACATCAGCGAGCTGCAATCACCACGGGTAACACCGTTGGGGTCGTTAGCTAGCGCGATCGCTGCTTCCTTCATTTTTTGCACGCCGGCTGCAACCGAGCCGCCGGGAACTCCCAAAGCTTGGTAGGTTTCGCGCAGACCGTTCAAGCAGCGATCGTCCAATACGCTGGCGTCGCCTGCAAATGTGGCGTAGGTTACGTAGCGCAAGATGATTTCCATGTCGCGCAAGCAAGCTGCCATGCGGCGGTTGGTGTAAGCATTACCACCAGGAGCGATCAGTTGAGGCTGTTCTGCGAACAGGCTGCGAGCTGCATTAGCCACGATGGTGGATGCACTGCCGGTGATGCGGTTTACTGCATCAATCCGCTTGTTGGCCTCGGACACCATGCTGCTGAGAGCATCTAGTTGACCCTGTGCGAGGAATTCGCCACGAGCGTCAGATTGGGAAACCACTTTTGTAAATGCGTCAAACATGAACGAACTCTCCTACTTGAGTTAATTGAGTTTGGTTGCGGTATAAAACCGTTAAGTTAAATTTGTTCAGGCTGTTAATGCCTGTAAGGGTTGAAATTTGATGCCAGCTAATCTGCTGCCCCGATCTCTCCCTTTCCGCTACCTGTACTATTGTTACATTGTAACGGACATTTAAGAAATCTTAGAAAATTTTACACCTTTTATGAGATGCGACAAACCTTGTTAATCAGTATTTTTGTTAACTTGAGCGTGCCGTTTCAACCCTTGATAACCTTTATACAATGCTCGCCCGCCTTTGTTTATTACAAATTATTACAGGATCTTATCTCTCTGAGAAGGTAAATGGGGCCCCGGCGGCACCAGCCAAATCTACTTCCTGGGATAGATGTCGGTTTGGCGCCTAAAAGAGTTACTGTGCTTCGATCGCCTGATCTGCACTGTGGATGCAACCCCGATCGCCGCTCGCACCTTGTTGGCTTTCCCGGGGTCAAGCGGAATTGTTAAGAAAAGTTAAGAAAATAAAATCTTTGCTAAAACCAGGCAGGGGGAATAGAGAAAAAACCAAAAATTCTGCCCGATGCAGGATGCGCGCAGAAGTCGGTGGCGGTAAAATCCAAAAGATTGTCAGCCCGATCGCCACAGCCTCAGTTTCTGCCGGAAAAATCAGCATTGAGCCCTAGACTCAGCCGCTGAGTCTAGGGTAAAAGCCGGAGAAATTGCTAATTTTTAGTTGTAAGGTGGATAAGTGCTGTCAGCGGTAAGTCTACAAACGGCACTAGAGAGGCATCAGACGCAGTAAAGTTAAAAGCTTCCTGCCCGATCGCCGGCATCGAACGGCCAAATACGAGTCGCAAGTTAAACAGTTTTTTATTTAGAACTAAAAACTAAAAACTCTTTTACTGCTTTACTGCGCTCAGCCACATTCATCGGCTGTAGCTTGTCCGGCCGCAGTCCCCTAATTGCCCCATGCTCGATCGTAATTTATGTCTTCAAATTCTCCCTCTTCTTGGCACACCGTAGCAATTGACAAAACTATCCAGCAGCTCAGCAGCAACAAAGACAGTGGCTTGAGCAGCCAACAGGTGTCAGAACGCTTGCAGCAATACGGCACCAACGAACTCGAAGAAACAGGAGGCCGCAGTTCTTGGTCGATTTTTGTCGATCAGTTCACCAACATCATGTTGTTGATGCTGATGGGTGTGGCCGTGATTTCTGGATTCTTGGACATCAAATCGAATACTTTTCCCAAAGATGCGATCGCCATTTTTGCGATCGTCATACTTAACGGCATTCTCGGCTATTTCCAAGAAAAAAGTGCCGAAAAAGCCCTCGCAGCCCTCAAAAACCTCTCTTCCCCCCTCGTGCGAGTTTTGCGGGACGGCAAAACTTTGGAAATCGCAGCCAAGGAACTCGTACCCGGAGACGTGATGCTGTTGGAGGCTGGGGTAAAAATCGCAGCCGACGGACGGTTGATCGAAGCTGCCAATTTACAAGTCAGAGAATCAGCTTTGACGGGAGAAGCGATCGCAGCTACCAAGCAAGCCGATCTCGAACTTCCCGAAGATGCTTCCTTGGGCGATCGACTCAATCTAATTTTTCAGGGCACAGAAGTTGTTCAGGGACGGGCCAAGGCGATCGTCACCAACACCGGAATGCAAACTGAAATTGGCAAAATTGCCGCCATGCTTCAGTCAGTAGAAACCGAACCGACTCCTCTGCAACAGCGGATGGGCCAGTTGGGAAATGTTCTAGTATCGGGTGCCCTCGGCTTAGTCGCAATTGTCGTCATCGGCGGGATGATTACCTTCGACAACGGCAGCATTGGGTTCGATACCAGCAGATTTGAAGAACTGCTAGAAGTTTCTCTCAGCATGGCTGTGGCTGTCGTTCCCGAAGGACTTGCCGCAGTTGTGACAGTCACTTTGGCACTTGGAACCAGGCGGATGGTGAAGCGAAACGCGCTGATTCGCAAACTTCCTGCTGTAGAAACTTTGGGTTCAGTTACTACCATTTGTTCCGACAAAACAGGTACTCTGACTCAAAATAAAATGGTAGTGCAGCTCGTGTCTACGGGCGACTGTACGATCGGCATTGGAGGCGACGGCTATGCCCCGATCGGAGATTTTGTCGATCGCCATACATCAGCCCAAATTACTAATTTAGAGGAATATCCAGAACTCGAATCTTTATTAATTGCCTGTGCAGTGTGCAACGACGCAGTATTGCAGCACGAACAGCAAGAATGGAAGATTTTGGGCGACCCCACGGAGGGAGCTCTGCTTTCTTTAGCGGGAAAAGCAGGCATATATAAGGAACAACAGTCTCAATTGCTGCCGCGCACGGCGGAGTTTCCTTTTTCTTCCGAACGCAAACGGATGAGCGTGATTTGCGAAGTGCCCGGACATTCTGGACATTCGGGATTTCCCGCAGAACAAGGACAGCAGCAGAATTATTTGATGCTGACCAAAGGTTCTCCCGAGTTAACTTTGGAGCGATGCCAAGGCATTATAATCGGCGATCGAGTACAACCTTTAAACCAGGAAATGCGCGATCGCATCCTCGCCGAAAACAATAACATGGCAAGTGCAGGTTTGCGAGTCCTCGGGTTTGGGTACAAAATCTGGGAAAACCTGCCGCCCTCCGGTTCTGAGGAAACCAGCGAACAAGAGATGGTGTGGCTGGGACTCGTCAGTATGCTGGACGCCCCGCGCCCGGAAGTCCGCGAAGCAGTAGTGAAGTGCCGCGATGCAGGAATTCGAGTGGTGATGATTACCGGAGATCACCAGTTGACTGCAAAAGCGATCGCCTACGATTTAGGTATAGCCGCAGAGGGCGATCGAGTTCTCACGGGTCAAGAATTAGAAAAGCTCAGCCAAGAAGACCTCAAACTGCAAGTTAAACAAGTCAGCGTTTACGCCCGCGTTTCTCCAGAACACAAATTGCGAATTGTCCAAGCTTTGCAAAGTTTAGGCGAATTTGTCGCGATGACGGGCGACGGAGTTAACGATGCCCCCGCTTTGAAACAAGCCGATATCGGCATCGCCATGGGAATTACCGGCACCGATGTCAGCAAAGAAGCTAGCGATATGGTGCTTCTCGACGACAACTTTGCAACTATTGTCGCCGCCGCTGAAGAAGGGCGAGTTGTTTATACCAACATTCGCCGCTTTATTAAGTACATTTTGGGCAGCAACATCGGCGAAGTTTTGACAATTGCCGCCGCACCTTTAATGGGTTTGGGAGGAGTGCCGCTAACGCCGCTGCAAATTTTGTGGATGAACTTAGTAACAGACGGCGTTCCGGCTTTGGCCTTAGCGGTGGAACCTGCCGAACCCAACGTGATGAAAAAGCCTCCTTTCAGTCCGCGAGAAAGTATTTTTGCGCGGGGTTTGGGTTCTTACATGGTGCGGATTGGGATTATTTTTGCAATTTTGACGATCGCCATGATGTCCTGGGCTTACAAATATACCACAAACCCCAACCATGTCGGAGATCCAGAAGCTTGGAAAACAATGGTGTTTACAACTCTGTGTTTAGCACAAATGGGTCACGCGATCGCCATTCGTTCTAACACTCAGCTAACGATCGAATTAAACCCCTTCACTAACGTTTTTGTATGGGGGGCTGTGATTGTAACTACTGCTTTGCAATTGATGCTAATTTACGTTCCACCGCTGAGAGCATTTTTCGGCACTCACTATTTGACGCCTTTTGAATTGATGATTTGCTTCGGTTTCAGCGCTTTAATGTTTGTCTGGATAGAGATGGAAAAACTATTCGTGCGCTTCTACAAAGCTCGAAAATAGTATTATCAGTAGATAGTTGGTTTGTAGTGAGGACTTTAGTCCGCATCCATGACGCTTGACTAAAGTCCTAATTACAAAAGGTTTGTAGTGAGGACTTCAGTCCGCATTCATGACGCTTGACAAAAATCCTCACTACAAACATCTGATTACCAATTACCATTTGCAAACCGATAAAGTACGCAATTCCACCCTACGATGACTTATTTATTCCTTCTTCCGACTTCCATCGGACTTCTTCCTTATTCCTAATATTATGTATTTGAAAACACTGCACCTAAGGCAGTTTCGGAACTACTTCGATCAAAAAGTAGCATTTGATGCTCCCAAAACCATATTAGTAGGAAATAACGCCCAAGGAAAATCCAACTTGCTAGAAGCAGTAGAGTTGCTTTCCACATTAAAAAGCCACAGAGTATCGCGCGATCGCGATTTAATCCTCGAATCAAAGCCGATCGCCCAAATAGATGCTACACTCGAACGTCAAACCGGAGCGATCGACCTAGCCTTAACACTGCGATCCGGGGCGCGCCGCAGCCTAAAGCTCAACGGCGAACCCCTACGTCGGCATTTAGACTTTTTGAGCGTCATCAACGTAGTACAATTTTCCTGTTTGGATTTAGACTTAGTGCGCGGCGGGCCCGAAGGAAGGCGCAACTGGATCGATCGGCTAGTCATCCAACTAGAGCCAATTTACGCTCACATTTTACACCAGTACAACCAAATTTTGCGTCAGCGAAACGCTCTGCTAAAACGTTCTAAAGCAGTCAGGAAAGCCGAATTTTCCGAAAGTTTTGACAAAAACCGATTTCTGGAAACCGAAAATCCCGAACCAGAAAATACAGAAGACTTACCAATTTCCAATCCCCAATCCTCCAATTCCAGTTCAGAATTAGCCTTGTGGGATGCCCAGTTGGCGACAGCGGGGGCTCGGGTAATCCGCAGGCGCGATCGTATTTTAGAACGATTGATGCCATTAGCCCGCAATTGGCACGGTTCAATTAGCGGTTCCACAGAAGTTTTAGATGTCAAATACGATGCTAATATCGAAGTAAGCTCGGAATTAATCGGTCAAGACAATCTCGAAGGAGTGCGGCAAGCATTTTTAGAGAAAATTCAAAAAAGGGCGATCGCAGAACAATTTCAAGGAACCACATTAGTCGGCCCCCACCGCGACGACATTACATTTACAATTAACAACACTCCAGCGCGTCAATACGCCTCCCAAGGCCAGCAGCGAACCCTCGTATTAGCATTAAAATTAGCAGAATTGCAGCTAATCGAAGAAGTCGTCGGCGAAGCACCTTTACTATTGCTCGACGACGTACTTGCAGAACTCGATTTAAGTCGCCAAAATCAACTTTTAGAAACAATTCAAGAAAGATTTCAAACCCTGATTACTACCACTCACCTGGGGGCTTTTGACAGCCAATGGCTGCGCCAAACCCAAATTCTATCTGTCGTTTCTGGACAAATCAATCAATTTTAGATTTGAATCAAACATATTATGTTCGCTTACTTAAGGGTTTGTAGTGAGGACTTTAGTCCGCATCCATAACACTTGACTTAAGGGTTTGTAGTGAGGACTTTAGTCCGCATCCATAACACTTGACTTAAGGGTTTGTAGTGAGGACTTTAGTCCGCATCCATAACACTTGACTTAAGGGTTTGTAGTGAGGACTTTAGTCCGCATCCATAACTAGGACTAAAGTCCGAACGATCGAACCAATTTGATTGTGGTCATTCGAGCGGATATGATATCAATCTACGTGACATTGACAAATTTTACTTTTCATGGTATCGATGCAATAAATAATAAAAATTTGACACTATTAGCTCAATTCGAGATAGGATAAAGGTTAATTTTGATTGCCGTTTGCACTTCCATTCTTTTAACCCTTATGAAGCATTACATTTCCCGTCTGTTAGCCCTCGTATTAGTTGTTGTCATCGGCGTAGCAGGCTGTACCAATGTTCCCGCCACTCTGAGCGGAGACTACAGCAAAGACACGTTAGCATTAGTCAACAGCTTGAGAACAGCGCTTACTTTACCAGATGGGGCGCCAGAAAAAGCAGCCGCTCAAGCCGCTGCTCGCGCAAGTATCAACGATTTTTTCGCAGAATACCGCCGCGATCCCGCTCTTACCAAGCTGGCATCTTTCACAACAATGCGAACAGCATTAAACTCTTTGGCTGGACATTATAGTTCCTATCCAAATCGTCCTGTTCCTGAAAAATTGAAAAAGCGTCTTGAGTCAGAATTTCAGCAAGTAGAAGCTGCTCTCACCAGAGGAGCTTAATCTCAAAATTTAGGGATAAAAGATAAATTTTTATAATTAATCTTTGCATCCTTAACATTTGAGTGTTAACAATTTTTAGTAGAAATATCAACTGCTTTGAGCGCCCATTCCCGGCGCTTTTTTGCTGTATTTAGTCAAAAAATACTTAAAAATCGAACTGGATATGATACCAAATCTGGGCTTTTTAACCCCTTTAATCTTTAGTCCGCGGAGGCGGACTTCGTTTGTATAGCAGCGGTTTCAACCGCCGAGTATTATCGTTATTCGATCGCACAGCATCTAAATCGCCGCCAGAAAGAATTTGCATTGTGCGATCGACTTGTGCCATAACAGGAGCAGTCGATTTTAGATTTTAGACTTCGACTTCGCTCAGTCGAACGATTTTAGATTTTAGATTGAGTCCGCAGATTAATCTGGGAAATTTAACTTCGATCTAAAATTAGGGCTCTCCACAACTTAATCAGCGGGGTTGCATCCGTTGTTGGGCGAGGTTAACCTAAAAAAAGTAGAAAATTTGTAGCTGTGCGTCTGGGCGATCGCCAAAAATGCGATCGCCACCCGATTTCAACTAGAAAACCCGATTCAATTATCCCATGAAAATTGCACCAACTCGCCTCGCCAACTTTCAACACCAGCGACGCTGTTTAAGTGCGGTAACTGCTGTTTTAACCACTAGCTTCATCAGCCAGCTTGTTTGGCCCTTTATCGAAAATCAACCAGCCTTCGGCGAAACATCAGCCTATTGTCAATTATCCAAAGAACAGGTAAATCAAAAAGAAGACTTGCGCCGCGCCGCCCTCTCAGGAAAACCCGAATCCCAGCAAGCATATTTTGCCGTTTTGAGCAAACACGCCCGGGAAATAGCAGAATGCCGCCAAAAAACTTGGCCAGAAACCCAAGCAGTTTGGCTGCGTTTGTATCCCTGCGATGTCAGACCCGGAGAAATCGATCGCGTATTAGACAAAGTTGTGAATAAAGGCTACAATCAAGTCTACGTCGAAGTGTTTTATGACGGTCAAGTGCTCCTTCCGGCGGCAGACAATCCGACTGCTTGGCCTTCGGTTTTGAGAAATCGCGGCTACGAAAAAGATGATTTGTTGGAAAAGGCGATCGCCAAAGGCAAACAGCGAGGATTAAAAGTATACGCCTGGTTATTTACCATGAACTTTGGCTATACATATTCTCAGCGTTCCGACAGACAGCAAACCCTAGCCCTGAACGGCAAAAATCAGACCAGTTTAACCGTAATTCAAGACGCAGGTTTGGACGACCAAACCGGAGAAAGTCACGCTACACACGCCTTTGTCGATCCCTATAACCTGCAAGCAAGACAAGACTATTCTTTGTTAGTAAATCAAATAGTCAAACGCAGGCCACAAGGAATGTTATTCGACTACATTCGCTATGTTCGTGGCGTCGGCCCCGCTTCAGTTGCTACCAAAGTTCAAGACTTATGGATTTACGGCCAAGCATCGCAGCAAATGCTTTTGCAGCGGGCTAACAATCAGCAAGGACGAGATTTAATTCAGCGATACTTAACTAAAGGATTTATCAATACTAATGACGTTCAAGCAGTAGTTAAACAGTATCCAAACGAGCAAGAACCTCTTTGGCAAGGGCGAATTCCACGGCCTATACCAGTAGCAACTCCAGCGTCTAAAACAGGAAATAGCACATCAAAAGCAGCTTCAATAACTCCCGCTACAAAATCGCCCAACCCTGCAAATCCCACACCAAAACCAACACCAACACGGCCACTTCCCGATACCGGAATTCTGCAAAAAGACCTCTGGCAACTGAGTATTGGTCATGCAGTTCAAGGGATTTTAGACTTTTTTGGCATGGCAACTCAACCAGCTCAAAGAATGGGAATTCCTGTAGGAGCGGTCTTTTTTCCCAATGGAAATCAAAAGATTAATCAAGGGGGATTTGATTCAAGATTGCAGCCTTGGGATAGGTTTCCGGCTAGTGTAGAATTCCACGCGATGTCTTATGGAAATTGTGGGGATGTAAGCTGTATTGTGCCACAGGTACAGCGCGTAGTGAGTTTAGCGCCTCCGGGAGCAAAAATCATTCCTGCTATTGCCGGAGATTGGGGAAAATCTGTGAAAAATCGGCCATCTTTGGAGATTCAAATGCGGGCAATTCGCTCTGCAACGCCGCAAATTAATGCGATCAGTCATTTTTCTTTTGGGTGGCAAGAAGTGGAGGATGAAAGGGCGCGGCAAACTTGCCGATTCTAGGAATATTATTTATAGAACCCATTTGAGATCTATTCTGCGTAAATCTCAGAAACCGGGTTTCTCTCGGTATTTCTCGTCACCCAACCCAAAAACTCGTAGAAACCCGGTTTCTTGCCCCGCGCGTAAATCTCAGAAACCGGGTTTCTCTCGGTATTTCTCGTCACCCAACCCAAAAACTCAAAGATGTCAAATGGGTTCTATAGAGATGCGATTCGTAGCATCTCTATAAATTAGCATTGGGATAGGAAGCTAACTGTTGGACAAACTCTTGATGTACTGTACTGTTTAATCCGGCTTGAAGAGTTGCGATCGCACTTGGCATATCCCCGTCTATAAGTGCTGAGACTGCCAGCCACAATCCCGGAAAAACTCTGCTGCGGATAATTCCTTCAGCATCGGGTAGCAGAGAAATATATTCTTCTTCCTGCAAGGAAAACCAATCAATCCGGCGATTCATGACTTGCCAAACCAGATATTCTTTAACTCCATTGCGGCGGTAAACTCGCTTTTTGTCGCGCAGATCGATCGTAGCGGTACTGGCAGAAATTTCGGCAACAAATTCGGGTGCACCTTCGATATAGCCATCATCGCTAAGGCAAGTTTGGCCGCCACATTGAGCATCAATTAGCAGCACAGCATCGGGTTGAGGTTCGTTATCTAAATCGAGACGCACGGTAGGATTATCGCCCAGACGCACGCCTGGAGTAGCAATCTTGTAAGTCCACAGCCAGCCCATTAAATCGGCATGGGGTTCGGCGTGGGGTTCAAAGGGTAAGGGTGAAGCCATATAAACAATTCGTTCAATCAAATCTGCTTTTTTGAGTCCCCGCATTGCTGTATAGCGCCGCTCGAATTCTGCAAAAATTTAGCAAGTTCGCCATTTTCCAAAGGCGGGATTGTAATGCGGCTGAGATTTGCCGGAGCAATCATGGCTTTTCTTTTATTGTGATGTGTTGCTATTTTGAATTATAACTAATTTGGTAAAGTTGTAAGCGATAATTAGATAGTTGACAGCAAATAGTACAGTTTATGAAGACCAAATTTACTAAAAAGTCCTGCATTAAAACCGCTATAGTTATCGGATCGATATCTCTAAGTTTGCTGTTTCCCGATCGCCCAAAAAGTCTAAATTCAAATTCGTTAGCGGAGCCCTCGAAGAGGATCGCCCAAATCCCCCCTTTTGGCAATCCCCCGCCCCATCTCCTGAAACCGCCGAAGCCCCAAATACAGCCTTCTCCCGCCGCAACTCCCACTCCGCAACCCGCCGCCGCACAACCTTTAGTTTTCGCACCGCCGACGCAATTTCGCAGCCAAATTGTATATAAAGCAAGTATCAGCGACTCAAAAGTTATTGCGCTGACGTTTGATGATGGCCCAACTGCGGAAACTTTGAAAATATTAGCAGTTTTGCAGAAACATAACGCGGTAGCTACATTTTTCTGCTTGGGTGCAAATTTGCGCGAGAATCCAGAAATTGCCAAACAAGTAGTAAAAGCGGGAAATGCGATCGGCAATCATACATGGCATCATTTTTATCACAATGTCACTGAAAAAACTGCATCGGATGAAATAGATAATACTGGGGTTCATATTTATCGATCGACTGGCGCGAAAAGTTTGTTGTTTCGTCCCCCCGGCGGCCGCTTAAATAATGGTTTCGCGGATTATGCCAAAAAGAAGAATTACGTGGTTGTCATGTGGTCGATCGACCCTAAAGACTTTTCGCAACCTCCGGCGGCTGCTATAGCCCGTAGCGTGCTGTCTCAAGCGACATCGGGGGCGATCGTATTGTTGCACGACGGCGGGGGCGATCGCCAGCAAACAGTCGAGGCCGTCTCTGCGATTATTCCCAAACTCAAACAGCAGGGATATCGTTTTGTTACTGTACCGCAATTGCTGCAAATGCAAGCAGACCAAAAACAGCAAAATGGCGATCGAAAACCTAAATAAATTGCGCGGCATACAAGTCATCAAATGTCAAAATATATCTGTACAAATATCAAGATGCAGAGAAATAGAAGTATAATAGGACTATAGATATCTAAAATTAAAACAATGACACAAATACTCCCAGCCAAAGATATAAATATTCGCTATTTGATAGACAATTTCGGTCTTCAGTTAGCGGAAGACGAGCAATTTCTCCGAGAATTCCAAGAGGATTTGCCAGAAATTAGCGACTTAGACAAACAATCACTAGATCGGCTAAAAGCAGGATTTATCAATTTACTTACCTATCCACCTTTGCTAGAAAATGTCGTTAAGCTGTCCGTAGTCGGGCCACTTTTGTTTATTGCCGGCTTTTACCTGTCTCCTTTTCAGGTAAAAGCTGAAAAGTCCATTCAAATTCAAGAAGATGATGATGGCGTCATCATCGAAGGCAGACTAGATGTTTTACTTTTAAAAGACCAATTTTGGGTAATGGTAATTGAGTCAAAAAAAGCTGCTTTTTCCATTGAGGAAGGATTGGGGCAACTCCTAGCTTATATGTGGGCAGATCCTCATCCAGATAAACCGACTTTTGGGATGATTACTACTGGCGGTAACTTTATTTTTATTAAGTTACTCAGAGGGGAAACTCCACGTTATGCTTTGTCCGAGCAATTTTCAATTCGCCGACGCAACAATGAATTGTACAGCGTTTTGCAGATATTCAAACGCCTGAGTCAACTAGCTTAAAATAGTACGGTGCAAATTATGATACAAAAACTTCAAGCAAGAGAGGTCAACCTCCGCTATTTAATCGATAACTTCGGCTTACAGCGAGTTCGTAAAGCTGATTTCTTCCCAGAATGGCAAGAAAATTTGCCGGAAGTCACAGACATAGAAAAACAATTGCTCGATCGCGTTCAAGATATCTACTACAACTTGGTTGACTCCCCGCCTGTACTAGAAAATGCAGTCAAGCTAACAATTGTCAGCCCCATTTTGTTTATTGCCGGTCTCTACGAGTCTCCTTTTCAATTCAAAGCCGAAAAGTCGATCGCCATTCAAGAGGAAGACGAAGGCAGAATCATCGAAGGCAGAATAGATGTTCTCATCTTGAAAAAAAACTTTTGGATAACAGTAATTGAATCCAAACAACTTTCTTTCTCAACTGACGCAGCACTTGCCCAACTCCTGACATATATGCTGGCAGATCCCAATCCCAAAACTCCGACTTTTGGGATGATTGCCACAGGGGCTAATTTCATTTTTGCCAAGCTAGTCAGAGGTGGCGAAACTCCCCAGTATGCCTTGTCTCCAGAATTTATTATCCGCAATTCATGCAATGAATTGTACCGCGTTTTGCAGATATTAAAACGGTTGAGTCAATTGCCAGACAAGACATAAAAGCCATTTTTAGTTATCTTTAGAAGCCAACAATATCTAATGTCCTGTCCGCCGATAGCCATCATAATTAAATTACTTTGTTGTAAGGATTTTATTCCTCACAATCGGCGGACTAAAGTCCTCACTACAAACCCTTTTTGTAAGGATTTTATTCCTCACAATCGGCGGACTAAAGTCCTCACTACAAACCCTTTTTGTAAGGATTTTATTCCTCACAATTAGCGGACTAAAGTCCTCAGTACAAACCCTTTTTGTAAGGATTTTATTCCTCACAATTAGCGGACTAAAGTCCTCACTACAAACCTTTTTTGTAAGGAATGCAAGTCCTCACAATCAGCGGACTAAAGTCCTCACTACAAACCCTTTTTGTGACGGGGTATGATATAATATCTCAAATTTGAAACTGGTGCGAGCATGGTAAATTACTGGATAGTCGGCGCTGTGGGAATAGCTTCTGTCTGCTGGGCAGAAATCATCAGAGACTTTTATCACGTTGCGTCTCATTATGTGCCGCCACTCCAAAAACTGCACAATTGGCATCACCGGGTTTTCCGCCCGAATTTGACCCCGGTTAGCGAGACTATTTACAAGCAAGCACACTGGCGTCACGACGTGCCCGAAGCTGCGACGATGATGGTTTTGGGCTTGTTGCTGTGGGTTTTAGCTTATTTTTGGTTGCCGGAATATCACTGGGGCGCAGCAGCGGGTTGTATTTATACTTTAAGCTTTTTGTTGAGCGCGATCGCCCGCGCGATCGGCATCAAAGGCGCAGACGAGTTAACCGACATCACCCACCAACCGGGAGACTTCCGTACTATCCCTGGTAACTGGTTTGTTAATAAACCTTATCACTGGAAGCATCATTTCGACAATCAAAATGCTTACTATTGCGGTACTTTCACCTTAATAGATAAACTTATGGGTACAGCACTTTCTCTCAAAGGCAAAACTGTCGCCGTCACCGGCGCATCGGGAACTTTAGGGCGTTTGCTTCTCAAACATCTGCATCAAGCCGGTGCAAAAGTGATCGCCCTCTCCTCTGGAAATGAGGAAATTACTATGAATGTAGACGGCGAGATTTTGCCTGTAAAAACCGTAACTTGGCACGCTGGCGAAGAGGCAGATTTAGCTAAATTGTTAGAAAAAATCGATATTCTCGTCATCAATCACGGAATTAACGTACAGGGCGAAAGAACCGGAGAGGCGATCGCAAACTCATACGAAATTAACACTTTTTCCGCGTGGCGGCTGATGGAACTCTTTTTCTTAACAGTCCGTACTAACGAAAACATGGCTTGTAAAGAAGTCTGGATCAACACTTCAGAAGCAGAAGTGATTCCCGCTGTCAGTCCCCTGTACGAACTCAGCAAGCGCGCACTTGGAGATTTAGTCACCCTGCGACGGCTGGATGCGCCCTGCATCGTGCGTAAACTGATTTTAGGGCCGTTCAAAAGTAATTTAAACCCGATCGGCATTATGTCTCCTGACTGGGTAGCGCAGCAAGTTGTCAAGCAAGCTAAAGCTGATACTCGCAACATCATCGTGACAATCAATCCTTTGACGTTAATTGTTTTCCCAGTTAAAGAATTCTTTGTTTCTTTGTATTTCCAACTCTTCAGCCGCAAAACGGTTGCAGAGATTAAAAAAGTAGCAGAAAAATCTAGCGTTGAAGCGAAGATTAATTGATACATCAGAAACCCAGGATACCGGGCGGTTAGAAACCGCGGCGACACAGACAAAACCCGCCTCCGCGGGTTGAAGATAAGAATACCGGGCGGTTGGAAACCGCGGCGACACAGACAAAACCCGCCTCCGCGGGTTGAATACAGACCGTTAAAATTACGTTACCTTCTTCAGTCCGCGGAGGCGGACATCGTTTGTGTAGGATCGGTTTCAACCGCCGACTCTGATCTGATGTGTAGTCGCGGTTTCAACCGCCGACTCTGATCTGCTCTTCAGTCCGCGGAGGCGGACATCGTTTGTGTAGTCGCGGTTTCAACCGCCGAGTTTCAACCGCCGGGTTTCAACCGCCGAATCTCAACCGCCGAGTTTCAACCGCCGAGTTTCAACCGCCGAGTTTCAACCGCCGACTATTATCTAATTACTAACCTCAGCCATTTCTATCACGCGGCCATCATAATCCTTAACCAAAAAATTAAGCGGCTTTTCCCGGCGAATTTTATAACTAATACCGCGAGTTTGTACCCTCATTAATAGCTGATCCAAACAATCGCGATCGAAACAAACATGACGTTGGCGATTTTTTTCCCCGACACCCGCGCCACTAATAATGTGCAGTTGAGTATTTTTCATCAACTGATACCACAAACCCTCGGGATTCCCCATCGTTTGAGAGCTCGTTCCCCTGCCGACATTCGGCGACAAATACAGGGGATCGATACCAGTTGTCCCCAAGGTTTGCTCGTAATTGTAGTAGTAGTGTAGCGGCACTTCTGCGACGGGGAGGCTGAGCATACCTTCATAGAATTCCCTCGCCTGTGCGAGATCCGATACCATCACGGTGTGTACCTTCGGAGCGCTGGTGAGAAACATCCACATCGCCCCCGCATAGGCGGCCAGCAGCATTACCATAATGCCTTGAGTCGAAAACAAGCCGTCCAAGGGTAAGTCGGGCAAAAAAGAGCTCAAGTACAAAGGCCGAAGTCCAAAAGCAATAAAACTAACTGCTACAGTCATGAATTATAAAAAAGGGTAAACAACGAAATTTAGGAAAATTGCAGTCGCGATCGCCCGCGAGACTTAAACTATTTGCTTAGGCATCTAATATAGCAAAAACTAGCGTTTTAGCCCTACCTGATGAAAGTCTTTGTCTATGGCACTCTCAAACCGGGGGAGTCCAACTACCTGCGCTACTGCGAGGGAAAGGTTGTGGATGCTTGTCCAGCGATCGCCCGCGGTCAACTTTTTGCACTGCCGATCGGCTATCCTGCAATGGTGACCGGAGATGGCAATGTCTATGGTTTTCTGCTAAATTTCGCAAATTCCGCTATTTTGGAGGATTTAGACCGACTGGAAGACTATCACCCGCTGCGCGAACCTACGGAAAACGAATATCAGCGGCAGGAAGTCGAAATCTGCGATCGACATCTCAAACCATTAGGCACGGCTTGGGCATACTTCATGACACCCGATCGCGTCCGTGCTCTGAGAGGCATCTGGCTGCCCGATGGGACGTGGGAAAATAGATTTTTCACAGAATAAGACGGCGGCTGAAACCGCGTCTACACGTATAGCCGAGTCTCACTCATGTGAGGTAAAGGTTTTGATTTTTGATTGGCCCGGAGCGGCAGGAAGCGGAAGCGTGAGCGTAGTCGAACTACGGACAAGGATTGGCGGATTGAGATATTGAGCCTGTCAATACCTCATATCAGAGATCGAACTGCTATATGTGAGGTACACATTACGCTAGGGACACGACATTGCCGTGTCCCGTAAGGACTCTGGAATGTACCGAATAAATAAATCTCCAATCAGCTTTAAAAAAAGTCATGTTTAGTGAATCGTAAATTCCAGCTCGTTTTTAAACGGACTTTTTTCTGACAATTCTTCTGCCAACTTCGCCTGGAAATCAAAAGGTTCTCCCAAATCCCAAATATTGATTTCTAGGCGTTCGTTAAATATCGCGATCAAAAGCTCGATTGGAGTTGCTAATGGCAGATTTTTGTGAGCATGGCGAACAGCATTTGTAAACCCTTCGACCGTAGCAAGTTTGCACTGGTGAAAAACTGCTTCGGGAATCGGTAGAGGCTCTAACTCATCGAGCCAACATAAAACTTGAGCAACAGCCTTGATATCGCTATTTACCTGAAGGCTAATTTTTTGGATTGGCTGGTTATAACTGCTATTTAATTCGCTAATTCGCTGTGTTTTAAACCAGTTAAACTTGTTTAAAACATTGAGCGGGCGCTGAAAATAACCAGCTTCCGTCGTGGGCTGGGATGCTACTACAACTGGCTGCTGATAATATTTCATAATGAACAGACAGTTTCGACGGTCAAAAGTGCGGGTATAAGTTAGCTCATCGGCAATTTTGCCAATGACTTTTATACCTATCCCACCTGACGGAATTTCATTGATGTTATCTGTCATTTTGCGATCCTTTATCATCATTTAATGTGTACTTTTTTACGGAAAAAAGCGAGTAGCATTCCTTCACCGGAACTCGCGAAGCGAGATAGAGAAAGCATTTGGGTTCTCTAGCCAGTGCTGTGCGGGACACTTGCAGTCCGTGAAAACGCTTTTTACACTCCAGAGAGACGATCCCGTGGTTGTCCCGATCGTTTTCTCTTGGTTGCTCACGTCTTGACAAACTCAGTTTGCGATCGCTAAACCGATCGCAAACTGACATTGACAAATAAATAAGTATAGCAGTGGACAGTGGACAGTGGACAGAAGATCCCTCCGAGCTTTCGTCGAAGAGTGGACAGCTTGCTTCGTCAAGGAAATCAAACCGTTTCTGCTACATGCTCTAGGCTCTATTCATGAGGTTATTTATGTCCTCACCGCTGTGGCGATTGCTATAAATTATACAATCGCCGCCCCCTGATTGTCTCAGAATGGACTAATAAAAATTAGGCAAGCTAGAAGAGAGAGGGGATCGACGATAGAATACCCCGGTGAATGGCTAGTAGAAGCCAGTCAAAAATTAGAGTTCGATCGCACTTGGACAGAGGCCTGGCCTATGCCAATGGCGCATCCCTGCCAAGTTGGGGGCGTTTTTTAGCAGGAATAGAACCAATTAAAGCCAATGCTTTCAAGGCGGACTGCACGGTTTTGCAGTTGAATTGGCAAGAAATTGTCGATCGTCCTCCGCAGCCAGTGAATATAGAGATTAATGGCCTAGTGCCAGAGTTACGGCAAAAATCCCACACCAAATTGCAGCTATGGGACATCGGAGAGCCGATCGATCTTACAAACCGCTACGTTGAAGTCAACATTTTGGACAAAATTACCAGTTGGTAGCCCGGATAAATTGGTGATTTACTCAGATACTTCAACCTAGATGCGGATAATTTTAACTGCTTGGGATGAGGTAAAGTATGCCAGAAACCTGGGACAGGTTTAGATGCGGTGAAATCTCACTCCTTCACTAATGGTACTCGGGAAACCTGGTTCTGGTAAAGCTATCTTTTTGCAACCCATCGTCATTAAGTGCGATCGGGCAAAATTTGCCGCCAACAAAATACCGATTTTTATCCATCATAAAACCTTTGCTGAAATCGCCAATCTTGATTTATTGGCATAGGCGACGCATTTGCCCGTTCCGCAGTTGCAGCGCGATCGCTAACTGAATTGGTACTTAGTCAAGGCAGATGTTTGATTTAATTAGATGGCTGAGATGAAGTGCCAGAATCCGATAGCGATGCACTCGTCAAAAAGATTGGTCAGTTTGCCTCAAAGTATTACAAAAATCTGTTTATTATCACCTCTAGAATTGCCGCTGCTAACTACATATTTTACCAACAAAGCTTTATTTGTGTTGAGGTGGCAGATTTTAAGATCGAGCAAATAGCTGCCTTGGCTGGCAATTGGTTTGTAGCATTTCCCCAGAATGTGGAGACTGAAAGAAAACTTGAAAATCTCAATTTGTAGAGAAGCTAAAATTTTAAAGAACTCAGCAATTTCGAGAATTTGCAGTGACGCCTATTTTGTGGAATCTAACTTGTTTAGTATTCCCAGCAAAAGCAGATTTTCCCTCCTACTGAGTCCATCGGCACTTGACGCGGGTTTTGCCTAAAAGTATTTATGGGGAATGCAGCGATCGCTTGATTGTTGCGTGTGGCTGCGATTTCCCGATCGTGCTGCTCCATATAAAATTCCGTCTAGTTTTTTTGCTGGTTATGGTTTCCATCTTTTCAGAATATTTGAGTAGAAATTAACCGCGTTTGTGTTGCGATAATACATAGATATTTAGCACAAATCTGATGATTTTATCTCTATCCTAGGGAATAGAAGCACGGGGGCAAATCATCTATAGCGGTTCGAGGGAAAGATGGGCCGACGCTTGGGGTTTTGGGTAATTGGTAATCTGTAGTCGGTAATAGTTAATCTGAAAAAAGCTTGCGGTTTAAAAACCCACAAGCCTACCCGCAATTACCAATTACCAATTACCCTAAACACCTCATTTATCTGAGAAATGCTATATGTGCCGATCGACTATTGGTCAATTATCCATCCGCGAATCAGTTCGTTTATTTGTTCTGGTACTTCGTCATGGGGACAGTGACCGGCTTTGATAAAGTGTTCGGTTAACTGGGGATAATGTTGGCGAAATTTGGCGCTTCTGTTTGTGGAATTCATCCACGGATCGCCTTCTCCCCACAGCATCAGCAGGGGGCAATTTAATTGACTCAACAATACATCGATTTTTTCGCCTTGGGGCGTGCGGAATACGGAGGCGAATACTTTGGGCGCGCCCGGATCGCAGGATGGTTGGTAAATTTCCTCTACTAATTGGTCTGTGACTGCGCTTTGGTCGAGATAAACTTTTTCGAGAGTTTTCCGAATTGTCGATCGCTGGCGCACGTATTGGAACAGCAGAAAACTTGCCCAATCTTGCTGAAATAAGGTTTTAGCTACCGCAGATATGGCTTTTTGCAAGGGCGGGGCTTCGGGTGCCGGCTGAGATTCGCTGAAGGGGCCGGCGCTGTTGATTAAGATGAGTCCGGCGGCTGATTCGGGGCGCTGCGCTGCGACACACAAGGCTGCGTAGCCTCCGAGGGAGTTGCCGGCTAGTACGGCGGGCCGGCCGATGATGGTGGTGATGAAGTCGTGGAGTTGGTCGCGCCAGAGCTCGCCGCTGTACTGGATTTCGGGTTTTGCCGATCGCCCGAATCCGATTAAGTCGATCGCCCACACTTCAAAGTCTTTGCTCAGCCCGCTGATATTTTTGCGCCAGTGGTCTGTGGATGCTCCAAAACCGTGAATTAACAGCAGGGGAGGGCGTTCTGGATGTCGATCACTCGTTAGCGAAGCCCTTGAAGAGGATCGAACATAGTATACTGAATGGCCCCGCCATTGCCAGTATGTGCCTGGAATGGGGGCTGCGGTGATGGCTGGGATTGTTTGCATAATGTAAAGAAATAAGTATTTACTTTAACTATTGTATCGTGAGGTTCAGATTTATAAAGTTTTGCCAACGCGCTGGGGTTTTGCCAGTAAGGGATACGTCAAGTTGGTCGAGTTGGGCTAGTGCGGGCGATCGCACTCATAATAAATAAGTTTTGTAACAAATATTGATTTGGTAAAGGTCGCAGCAGTCGGATTTTCAGTATTCGATCGGCATTTGGGAAATATATCTGGTTTCGACTGCAACACACCTAGGTAGGATCCTTGCGATTTTTGGCACAAGTAGGAGATCTAGGCGATCGGGCCCAAGCTGTGGTGGTGGGAGTCGATCCCCATTGGCTAGGAGTCAAGGGATCGACTTTTTTGGACGGGTTTCCGATCTTTTCAAGGTGGGGATCGTTTGGTAAGCGAGCTGTTGACGGCTTGGGATGCAGCGGGTTCAGCGACCGTGCCCCGGCAAAAGCCGATCTCAAAAATCAGGCTGCGGGTAGAAGTTATAAGTAAAATTACTGGTAGTTCTTGGCAAAAGTTTCTGAGAATCGCAGAATATTTTGTGATGTTCTTTGCTTTTCTTAACGGCTTTGATACTCTAAGATAGAAATAGAGCTGCGCCGCTCAATTAATGAGTATTTTGAATACTAGGGAGCCAACTATGCAGGGTGTGAAGTTTATCCACCTGAAAGTTAGGGAGTTTTCTGAGTGATTGCTATCTCAGCCCGTCCGGTCGTCGGACGCAATTGGATTACGATTAGCTTCGCTTCTACCCTATACCTTTGTCCTATTTTGGATCTGCTCCTAGCAGAGATTCCGCCTCACTGGCAAGCGGAATTACGGTTGGGGCTTCAAGAAGCTTTGGTAAATGCTGCTAAGCATGGAAACAAGTTAGACCCCAGTAAAACTGTTGGAGTCCGTTTTTCCATCGTCCAAAACGAATATTGGTGGGTGATATCGGATGAAGGTTGTGGCTTTAAGGCCCCTTGCGGTTGCGACCTTTATACTGATAATTGCGAGAGTCTCATAGCAGAGGATGTTGCAGATAATTCTGCACTACCCGATGTTGAACAAGAATGTGGTAGAGGGCTGTTTATCCTTTACCAATTATTCGATCGGGTTGAGTGGAATGCTCAAGGCACAGAGTTACGGCTGTGCAAAGAACTTCCCAGTCGCTACCGGCTGCCTCGCTGGCGCTAGAACTGATATTTAGCAGCATTCTTTAGATCGGATCGACCTACAATTTTTTTCGTTTACCCGCTGAACCGGGCATGGAGAATTTTGAGTATTTCGCTATTGATCGTAAATGATAATGCAAAATGTGAGTTTTGAGTGAGAAAAGTATAAATCTTTTTTGGCTCGCAATCGCGCTGCTCGATCGAGCGGCGCGATTGTCTAAGTTTTGGCCACTAATCAAATCAGGACTTACGCAAAGAAACCGGGTTTCTCTGAAAAATATTGGTTGATCAACTAGAAATCTACGAGAAACCCGGTTTCTGGCCTTGGTGTGCGTAAGTCCTGCAAATATTTAACTCAAGACTCAAAATTATTTGCCGTGAGTCGGACAGGGAGGTGCCGAGATCGATCGATCTAACCATCCTGCTGCTTGGTTTAAGCGCGGTAAAGCTTCTTCGGGTTGATTTTTCAGCAAAAAGACCAAAGCGGCCGCAGCTTGCTCTCCAGCCCGGGCGGAACGGTTGGCTTTGAGGCGGTGCCAATCTTTTTCGGAAATGGCGAGGCGGGCGGCTAGGGCTTGAGCCAGTTCTACTGTGCTCAGCTCGTTGAGGTTGACAGTTTGGGTTGTTTGTGTAGTTTCTAGCATAGATGGCAATTATAGCGATTTGGTTAGGGTTTTTGAATTTAAAAAATATACTGCATATAATAACAACTTAATTGGAAATTGGTTTTTTTTAAGTATTGTCAGGTTTGCAGATCGAAATGCCTCAACAGCCGTCAGAGTTAAATCGGGAAGAGTCAGAAAATGAGTTTGTGGAGGCGATCGCCACAGTGGAGCGATCGCTCGCAGCAGTCAAAGAGCGTTACACTCAGATTCAGGGCGATCGGCAGCGCCAAGCCGAACTCGGCAATCTGCGCGAAGATGTGCGCCAGTCTCAGCGCCAAAATCCCATGCCGCAACTCAAGCAAGAATTGCGGGAAATTGAGCAAGAATTGGAAACGATCGAGTTAAATTTAGAAAGCAGCCTGTTTTCTTGGGGAAGCATCAAACAACCTTTTTGGCAAGCAGTTCGTTTTGGGGGACTGGGCATTTTAATCGGTTGGATGTTGAAATCTTATGCGGGATAGTTTTTGATTTTTTTACCGCAGAGGGCGCAGAGGGCGCAGAGGAAGAGAAAACAGAGATATGCCTTTCTCAGAAAGATGAGGTACTATTCGGCATGGGGCATAGGGCATAGGGCATAGGGCATAGGGCATAGGGCATAGGGCTATCCTCACTTTTTTGAGAACCGCTATATAGTGCAAAATAATATTAAATAAACGGGAGTGGATATGACTAATCAACGAATTGCAGCAATTTTGCGCGGTGGTGAACCCGACGAAACTGTAACCATTCAAGGTTGGGTGCGGACTAAACGCGAATTAAAAGAATTTGCCTTTGTCGAAGTCAACGATGGTTCGGCGATGGCTAACTTACAAGTAGTCATCAATGCCGATTTGCCAGACTTTCAAAGTGTAATCAAACAAATCAATACAGGTGCATCTGTAGAAGTTTCGGGAGTGCTGGTAGCCTCTCCGGCGAAGGGACAGCGAATTGAGTTGAAAGCTTTACAAGTACAAGTTTACGGTGAAGCAGACCCACAAACTTATCCGCTGCAAAAAAAGCGGCATTCCTTGGAATTTTTGCGAACAATCGCGCATTTGCGCCCGCGCACTAACACTCACGGCGCTGTTTTTCGAGTCCGCAATGCTTGTTCGGCCGCAGTACATCAATTTTTTCAAGAGCGCGGTTTTTTGTGGGTTCACACTCCGATTCTAGCTGCTACCGATTGCGAAGGTGCGGGCGAAATGTTCGCCGTTACTAACTTCGATTTAAAGAATGTACCGCGTACTGATTCGCAAGAAGTTGATTATGCGAAAGACTTTTTTGGGAAGCGCGCCTATTTAACAGTTAGCGGTCAGTTGGAAGCGGAAGTTATGGCGATGGCTTTCGGCAATGTTTATACTTTCGGCCCGACTTTTCGAGCGGAAAATTCTAATACTTCGCGGCATTTGGCGGAGTTTTGGATGATTGAACCGGAGATGGCTTTCTGCGATTTGGTGGGAAATATGGATTTGGCTGAGGCGTTTTTAAAGTACATTTTTAAATACGTTTTGGAGCATTGCCCGGAGGATATGGAGTTTTTCAACGAGCGGATTGATAAGACGGTTTTGGCGACTGCTGAAAATATTATTAACAATCAGTTTGAGCGGATTACTTACACCGAGGCGATCGCACTTTTGGAAAAAGCCGACAAAAAATTTGATTTTCCGGTAAGCTGGGGCTTAGATTTGCAGTCGGAACACGAGCGCTATTTGGCTGAGGAATTGTTTAAAAAGCCGACCATTGTCAGCGATTATCCGGTCGGGATTAAAGCATTTTATATGCGTTTAAGCGATGACGAGAAAACCGTGCGAGCAATGGATGTTCTGGCTCCGAATATTGGGGAAATTATCGGCGGTTCCCAGCGGGAAGAACGGCTGGATGTGTTGGAGCGGCGCATGGAAGCTCAAGGTATGAATAAGGAGGAGTTGTGGTGGTATTTGGATTTGCGCCGCTACGGTACTGTGCCTCACGCTGGCTTTGGTTTGGGGTTTGAACGGTTGGTGCAATTCATGACGGGAATGGGGAATATTCGCGATGTAATTCCGTTTCCGAGAGCGCCTTTGACTATTGATTTTTAATTAAGGTTCGTAGTGAGGACTTTAGTCCGCAAAAAGAAGGACTAAAGTCCTCACTACAAACACCTTCTTTTCCAATCTAAAATCTAAAATGGTATGTAGCTCATGGTACTTCAAATTCCATCCAGTTCCAAAGCATTAACTATCACCTGGGAACCCCTACCAGCCGACTTTGTATTACCGGACGATCCTGTGGAAAATATTCAACAACCGCCCCTTGCAGCCGGCCTTACCGATGCTTTGGGGGCAGCCGGATGTATCGAACAAAATGCCCTAATTGCTTCTAATTTTGGATTGGTAGCAACTATCAATAACAAGACTGTAGTCAAAGCGCCGGATTGGCTTTACGTGCCGCAAGTGCATCGAGTCGCAGAGGGCACGATTCGCCGCAGCTACACGCCGAATCTGGAGGGTGCGCCGGTATCGGTGGTGATGGAGTTTTTGTCTAATGAAGATTATGGCGAATTGTCTGTGCGATCGACTCCTCCCTACGGCAAGCTCTACTTCTACGAACACATTCTGCAAGTGCCCACCTATGTGACTTACGACCCCTACGAGCCCAAGCTGGAAGTGCGGTATCTGCAAAATGGAGCCTATGAAACGCAGGCTGCTGATGCGTCAGGACGGGTGCGGATTCCAGAGTTGGATTTGTGGCTGGGGATTTGGCCGGGGGAACGGCTGGGGCAAACTATTAACTGGCTGCGCTGGTGGGATTCGCAGGGAAATTTGCTGCTGTGGAGCTCGGAAGAGGCCCAACAGGAACGCCTGCGGGCGGAACAGGAACGCGATCGGGCGGATTTATTGGCGGCAAAGTTGCGGGAGTTGGGTGTCGATCCCGATTTGTTGGCTTGAAACGGCGGGATGTTCGTTAGTTAGCCGTAGGGTGCGTCGCGATCGCAAATTCCCAAATTCGATCTACAATCTCACATATCCCCACCGCGCAATCGTCAGGTGCGTCGCTCAAAAATTTACAAATTCCAGCGAAGTTTCGGCAGCGACGCACCCTACAAAATACAGTTCGCCGTAGGGTTCTATACTCTACCCAACGCTTGAGAGTTTGGCATACTTAATGTGACGGTTAACTTTATTGCAGGAGCATCATGTCTGAGCAAAGCTCCATATCGTTCACTCATTATTCCTAGAATCATTATTGCTTTTCAGCCTTTTGTTGACGGGTTTAATTTCACAGCCAAGAGCTTCTGAAATTAACTTGCACTCTTCGGGATTTACAAATTGTCTGACATATTCAGGAAATTTGTCAGGTATGTAAGTGTCTTCTAGCCATTGATGAAATTTTCCCAGTAAATCATAAGGATAAACATTAGCTAATTGTTCACCCCTTCGATCGGGATAATGGTGGGTATATTGCTCGAAGTCGGTGTCAAATTTGTTTTGTCTCAACCATGTACACCAGGCTCTCCCTACTGAAATATCAATAGTTGATCTATCATATAAGAGTATGTTTTTCGCTTCTAATTTCCTCATTAATTTACCGATTTCCTCAAAAATACACCATTGACCTTTAGGTAGCGTTGTATTTTGCTCAAACAGCCTTAAGCGTTCGTACCAAACGCGCTGATAAGGATGTAAAGCAACAGGCTCTTGAGTTGCCGGCGCTTGACCTGCAAAAAGCCATAGTTCTACCCATTCAGACACCATCATTTCAAATTCGGGAGATAGCCACGTGGCAAAGGAAACAGCCAGCTTAGGATGAATCCAGGTTTCGCAGTTTTTACCCTCTCCTTTTTTTTGGACGAGTTCATAAACTTCAAGTCCTGTTTTAGAAGATAAAAGCTCTAAAAATTCATTAATTCTATCCTTATCAAACCACTGGTTAGGGTTTCGATATTTACCTGTTTGCTTCTGGTATGCTTTTGTTAATTTATTCGCACTAATATAGCCATCTATTTTACGCTGAGTGACGACTAATTCACCAACTTGATGTTCAATGTTTTGCATTTTTTCCTTTTCTTTTGTGCTCAATAAGCTAACTCATTAATTATATTGACTATAAAAAAGTAGGGTGTACGGTTTACCTTACTTGTGATGTGTAGATTACTGCATTACTGTATGGTTCTTGTTCAGGTGATGGATAAGCGGCTGGGGAATTGACAAACAATACATGGAGCGTCAATCGCAAGGATGCAACAAGCTTACTGCCATCCGAATTCCCGACCACTCCGAAACCAACCTCGTTTCTCCGGGTTGTATTTTGCGGTAGCCGTAGGGTGTGTCGCGATCGCAAATTCACAACCAAGAGCGACAATCTCACACCGACGCACCACACAATAGTCAGGTGCGTCGCCATTGCAAATTCACAAAAAATATACGATTTTTAGCAGCGATGCACCCTACCAAACACAGTTCGCCGTAGGGTGTGTCGCTATCCAAAATCCACAAATAAAATCGACAATCTCATAGCGACGCACCACACAATAGTCTGCTGCGTCACACGAATCATCGTCAAGTCGCCGATGGAATTATGAGATCAACAGATTGCACTTTTACCGAAGTTCCCATATTACAAAATCGGAAAATATGCACTTCGGCGAATTCAAGCTAAGCCTAAGTTATAGGGCAATCGTTTACCAACTCAGGATTAATTATAGTAGCTAAATTAGGGTAAAGAAAGAGGTCGGGAAATAGTAAAGTTTCTAAATAGTGAAAGTTAATTCCATAAAGTTTTTTGATTTCTTTGATTTGTTCAACAATCTGCTCGTTATTAATACTATGATTGCTTTTGATTCCCACAATCATTATATTTTTACTCGTATGTTCAGCAGCTATAAACTCAAAAACCTTAGTCTTATAGCCAGATAACTCAAGTAAAAGTGCCCTTAATCCATCAGTCACTATTTCCGATTGCCTCTCTAGCAAAATACCAGACTTTAGGAGATCCTTCAAAACTATATTCGGATGAATCTGTTTCCTAACTTGCTTGTGGCAGCATGGTGCTAGGATGATCAAAGAAGAATCAGACTGTATCCCTTTATAAATCGCATCATCTGTTGCAGTATCGCACGCATGAAGTGCGATGGTTATGTCAGATTTTTCTGCGCTATAGTTACTAATATTTCCTTGCTCGAAATGTAACCTTTCAAAATTAACTGATTGGGCAACAGAGTTACAAAAATCTACTAAATGTATTCTGCTTTCTATACCGACAACTGATGCTTCTTTGTCTAAAATATTGTTCAAAAAATCATATATTGCGAAGGTTAAGTATCCCTTACCTGAACCCATATCAACTACAGAGATATGACTCTTCGCTGCCAATCCTGATGATTCAAGTAAGCCATGTATGATTTCAACAAATTTATTTATCTGTCTGAACTTATCTTCCATCGTTTTTACGACATTACCTTGATTATTGGTAATGCCTAATGCTCTGAGATATACATTATTTTCGGATTCAATATACCGTTTCTTCCTGTGATCGTGTTCCTGGGGAGTCGTATCAACAGGATTGGCAAAAGTGGGTTTAATAAAATGAAGTTTAGGATTTTTATCTCTGCCATATTCAAGTTGAACATCTTGCTTGATTGAGAATAATCTAATACTCATGAATTCACTGCCAATAAGGGTTTTGATTAAGTCTACTCCCTCTTCGATTGGGTGGTTTTTTACTATTTCTTTGGTTTTGTAGCTATAGGTAAAAGAAAGTTTTATGCTTGATTTAAATTGTACGATTCTCACAATAATTTTAGTTAAACCGTCTTCTTCTCCTCTATATTTTCCTAAAGTTAATCTGACAAATTCTTGACTTTCTATACTAGAACATAAAACTAACTCGAATTGCTCTGGCGTGTTGATATTCATTATATTATTCAGTAGCCGTAAGGTTCGCCATCGAAAATTTACAAATTAGATCATCCACAATCTCACAGTGACGCACCACACAATAGTCTGATGCGTCACACGAATCATCGATTAAGTCGCCGAGGGAATTGTGATATCAACAGATTGCACTTTTACCGAAGTTCCTAAACTCGATAATGGCGGTTGAATTCCATCAGTATTTCCTACTACTAACGTTACCAAATTCTCAGGTTTCAAGTAAGTCTTAGCTACGCGCTGCACGTCAGCAATTGTCGCTGCTTCGACGCTGCGGCGGTAGCGAAAAATGAAATCTTCGGGATAACCGTAGTATTCGTAGCGCATTAATCGCGACAAAGTTTGATTCGGATTTTCAAATTTGAAGATGAAAGAATTGACGGTAGAATCTTTAGCAAAAGCTAATTCTTCGGCGGTAATTGGTTCGGTGCGGATTCGATCGATCTCAGCGCGAATTGCCTTGATAAACGGTACTGTCGCGTCCGATCGCGTTTGACCCCCAGCTACAAACGTCCCAGGATAGTCAAATCTCGGACTCCAAGCCGCGTAAACCGTGTAGGCTAAGCCTTGGCGCGATCGCACATTATTGAACAAACGCCCGCCAAAACCGTTCAAAACCCCGTTCATTACGTCAAGAGCACCGTAATCTGGGCTGTTCAACATCCCGCCCAAATGCCCCATCTGCACGTAACTTTGACTCAATTGCGGCTGATTCACCAAAAATATGCCGCCTTGAGTGGCGGGCGATACCGTTGGTAAGGGTGGCACTTCTGCACTTTTAGTCGGTTCCCAATTGCCGAATTTTTGCTCCACGAGCGATCGCATTTTAGCAGTATCAAAGTCGCCAGAAATACCCAAAATCATATTCTTGGGGTGGAAATACTTCTGGTAGAAACCCACCAAATCGTCCCGGGAAATATTGGCGATAGTCTTGTATTCTGCTGTGCGCGCGTAGGGACTGCGATCGCCATAAATTAACTTTTGAAACTCCCGGCCCGTAATATCGTTAGGATCGTCATTGCGGCGAGCGATGCCACCTTGCTCTTGATTCTTAGCTAAATCCAACTTTTCCTTAGCAAAACTTGGCTCGCGAATCACTTCCGAAAACAAATCAAAAACAGGTTCTACATCTTCAGCTAAAGCACTAAAATTAGCGCTACCAGAAGTAATATCAATCCCCGTTTCTACCGAAGCTGCTCGCTGTTCTAGCAACTGATTTAATTCATCAGCCGTATGCCGGCTCGTGCCACCAGTTCGCATCACTTCTCCAGTCAAACCTCCTAATCCGATTTTGTCAGCAGGTTCAAAACGATCGCCCGTGCGAAATAGCGCCGTTCCCCCCACTAGCGGTAGTTCTTTATCTTCCATCAGATACACGCGGATGCCATTTTTTAGCTCGAAGCGAGTGTATTTAGGCAGTTTGATTTCTGGCACCGGCGGGAATTTTAATTCATCGTAATGCTTCGGCCCAGCCGCTAGGGAAGGTAATAAATTAAATGTGCCAAGTGAAACAGTAAAAAAGCAAAATGCCAGCAGAAATAACTTTACTTTTTTCAGTCTCAATTTAGTCCTTTTCATTCTTGCTCCTAATATTTATCTTTTGACGATTCGAGGAGGCACAGCCTCTGGATCTGCGTTCCCAGATAAAGCCTGGAAACCAGAATTTCTCCCTTATTTCTTTATTCTGTCCTCTTCCCCTTCGTGTCAACTTAAGCCCAAAAAACCGCCAGGGACTGAAGTCCCCCTCTTATAGCGAAAGTCCTCTGAAGAGGACTAAATAACTCATGAGTCCTCTTTAGAGGACTTTCGCTATGAGGCAGGGGTTTAAACCCCTGCCGGACTGAGGGTTTGACCTTAAGTTAACACTTCTTCCTTCTTCTTAAAGCGACAAAAGCTTACCAATCGTGCGATTTTCCGGGCGGAAAGTTGCCTTAGCGACACGTTGAATGTCAGCAGGAGCAACAGCCGCGATCGCATCCAATTGCTTAAACAAATTTTTCCACGAACCAGTTTTCACTTGATAGTCCAGCAGCGAAAAAGCCATACCCATATTAGAATTGAGCGATCGCAACAAACCCGCTCTCGCCTGAGTTTTCACCCGCTCCAGCTCCAAAGCAGACACCGGATCAGTTTTTAGGCGATCGATTTCCTTGCTCAAAGCCACCGCCACCTCATCAACCGTTTTGCCAGGAGCAGTTTGAGCGTAAAACAGCATCAAATTCGGGTACTTTTCCCCCGGATAACCGCTAAAACCTTGAGCAGCTAGCGCCAATTGCTGTTGTTCTACCAAGGATTTGTAAAGCCGAGAAGTGCGGCCGCTGCTGAGCAAAGAACCAATGATTTCATAAACCGCATTGTCGGGATGATTCATCGCCGGCCTGTGGTATCCTTCCAAATACCAAGGTTGAGTTTTTAACTTCAGCGTGACTTCCTTTGTTTGCGTTTGGGGAGGCTCCACAATCTGCAATTCAGGAGGCGCTGGTTTCGCCTTGTAGCGGCCGAAATAAATTTGAGCGAGACGCTTCACCTCGGCAGCTTTCACGTCTCCTACAACGGCCACAGTCAGTTTGCTGGGGATGTAGTGACTATCGAAAAAAGTCTGCACTTGGCTACGGGTGAGGTTCTTAATATCTTCAGTGTAGCCAATTACCGGGCGACGGTAAGGATGAACAGAGAAAGCTTTGTCAGCAAAAACTTCGACCATTTGCCCGATCGCCGAATTTTCAGTTCGCAGCCTCCGTTCTTCTAGAATTACCTGTTTTTCCTTATAAAATTCCCGAAACACAGGCTCTAGAAAACGCTCAGATTCCAGCGACATCCACAGTTCTAATTTGTTAGCGGGGAGACTATAAAAATACATAGTCGAGTCGATAGAAGTAGCGGCATTTAGTCCAACTCCGCCTGCTTGTTCGACGATTTTGCCGAATTCATTGCGCTTGACAAATTGCAAAGCATCTGTTTCAACCTTGTCAAATTCTGCCTTGAATTTGGCGACTTCTTCAGTTTTGCTACTAGCCTTCGCTGCTTGCATTTGCTCGAAGAGTTGATCTTGTTTTTCTAGCAGCGGTTTTTCGGCTTTGTAGTCAGTAGTGCCGATTTTTGGCGTACCTTTAAATGCTAAATGTTCCAGGTAGTGGGCGACTCCGGTTTGGCCGTCGGGTTCGTTAGCCCCTCCCACGTCGGCGTGAATTAGAAACGATGCTACCGGGGATCTGGGCCTTTCGAGCACCACGAAAGTCATGCCATTGTCGAGCTTAAATTCCGTGACTTGCTTGATTACGCGATCGAGCGACGGTTGCACAGACACTAATTGGGAGCCGCTAGCGGGGTTCTCGCGGGCGAGGGCGATTTCGGGTGAAATCCCCCACCACAGCAGCACAGCCGCGAGTAGGGAGGCGATGAATCGAGTTTTACGTTTGGGCGATTCCCTATGGGATAGCTTCGCCACGCGAGGTTTTTGGAACAGCGGGATCATTCGATTTTAGATTTTAGATTTTAGATTTTGGATTGTCAAACCTGAGGTTTGTGCCGAATACAAGAGATTCTTGTTTAAGGATAAAGATTTTTTGAGGCATAAGCGATCTGTTGCGCCGCAGATGTTACGCTGATACAGCAAATCACAAAAATGGTCTGGGGTTCGGCAAGGAGTTTTGAGTTTGAGATTAAAATCGCGCACAGCTTAAAACTTAACATTATTTCGCCCGCCCGTCCCAAACCCACAGTTCCAAGTGAATCCACCTAATTAAACGTAAAATAGGGCTCGCGCTCAAGCTTGCTGTGTATGTCTTCTAACTTCTGTTTACCTTGAGCCAAGCCGAAAGGCATTCTTCCTTCTTCCGACTTCCGACTTCCATCGGACTTCTTCCGACTTCCATCGGACTTCTTCCTTCTTCCTTCTAACTAAATCGCCAATTACCCATTCCAAAGCCATGCGAATTTTTAATCAGTCTCCTCCTTCAGAAACAGAAACTAAGAAACGAATTTTACAAGCAGCTCAGCGGTTATTTGCTCGCAGCGGATATGACGGTACGACTACTCGCGATTTAGCAGCGGCGGCGGGGGTGGCAGAGGGTACGCTATTTCGGCATTTTGATAATAAAAAAGCGATTTTGATTGAGGTGGCGACGGAAGGATGGGTGGAAATACTAACAGATTTGCTGACTGAATTGAGCGAGATGGGTAGTTACAAAGCTGTGGCTCAAGTCATGCGTAGGCGGATGTTGAATATCCGCGAAAATAGCGATATGATGCGGGTTTGTTTTTTGGAGGCGCAGTTTCATCCCGATTTGAGGGATAAAATTCAGTTAGAAGTCATCGGAAAAATGAGCGTTGTGGCTGAGGCTTTTTTTGAAACGGCAATGGAAAAAGGAGTTTATCGGAAGATGAATCCAAAGATTGTCGCTCAGGTATTTTTGGGAATGTTTGCTGTCGCCGGTTTCAGTCAGAATACAATTATGGAACCCAATGCTTCTCCGCAGGAAATGCAGGAAATGGCGGAAGGATTGGCAGAGATTTTTCTAAATGGAGTTTTAGTTAAGGATTAGTCATTTGTCATTTGTCATTTGACAAGATTGCATGAATCTTTGATAAAGCCGGTTAACCGCAGATACAATGCAGATAAACACAGATAAACGCAGATAGTTTCAAGATAGTTTTCAATTTTTGCAAGAGTTCTATTCTTGCACACATCCGTTACATTCCGTACATTCCTCGTTGCCGAACTTCCTTCTACTTATGGACAAAATCTTAGAGTATTCTATTCGATCGCTAACGCAGGAAGACGAGCCTTTTTTGTGGCAAATGCTCTACGTCGCGGCGCACATGGCAGAAGAAGGCGAATCAACAGTGGAAGCTGTTGTAAATCATCCTTTAATTGCGAAATATGTCAAGCATTGGGGACGTACAGGCGATATGGGCTTTGTAGCCACATTGAATAGCAGCCAGCCGATAGGAGCCGCGTGGCTGCGTTTGTTGACAGGGGATGACAAGGGATTTGGCTGGATTGATGATAGTATCCCAGAATTGGCAATTGCGGTTCTTCCAGAATATACAAATCAGGGTGTAGGAACCCAATTGCTGGCTCATGTATTGTCAGCAGCTAAAGCATCTTATCCATCGGTATCGCTGAGTGTCAGAAGCTCAAATCCGGCCCTGCATTTATACAAGCGAGCGGGATTTAAAGTAATGGAGGGAAGCGAGACTATCAACCGCACAGAGGGGAGATCATTGAGCATGAAAATAGATTTTGATTGAGGGAATTATTACTCATCGTTAAATTCGTACATTTGCCGTACCCAATTCTCCCGATTATCCTGCCATTCATCGCTAAATGCTTCCCAAGTTGTATTGCTTTCTAGTTCCAGCAATAAACTTGATACTTCTTCAACAGTCGATGCTGACTCACATTCTGCTACCCAGCTTTCCCGGCGGTTTTGCCATTGATTTTGTACAGCTTCCCACTCGATGTTTGATTCTAATTGAACTAGAAGTTCTGCTAGCTGTGACTGATCAAATGCTTCTTGTACTTCCATCACCCAACTGTCACGAAGTTCTTTCCATTCTTCGGTTACTGCTTCCCCTGTGAGGTTGCTTTCAAACTCTAACAGTAACTGGTTCATTTCTACCATATTAAATGTTTTTTGGTTTGGCAATTTGTGCTACGATCATACATTTTTTTTGATGGATTGTGTTAAAAAAATAATTAAGATTTTAGTCTCAGTGAAACTACGGAATAGAAAATGAAATTATGAGCGATGGATTTACGTTAAATATGGTAGATACTCCCAGCGGGTGGAGTCGCGGGAGGGGCGACTGGGTGGGAGTGGCGGCCGCGATGAAGAGAGGGGAAACTGTAGAAGTAATTCAAGAAGTTGGTTCTACTTTGTGGCGAAATAGTCTGCCCAAAAAACATTGTTTGTGTTGGGATGGGGAAAATCTGTCAACTATTAAAGGGCGAATTTGGATTAGTTTTACTCAGAGAAGATTTGCGCCGGAATCTGTTTTGCCAAAGGTTCAGTGGCATCCGAGAGTGTTGTGGATTGGGATTGGTTGTCAAGCTGGAACTTCGCGAGAATTAATCGAATCTGCGATTCAAAGTGTCTGTCGCAGTTATCATTTAGCTGAAGGTGCGATCGCAGGTATTGCTACAATAGACTCTAAAGCAGGTGAAGTCGGCTTGCTGGAACTTTGTCAAGCCCGAAACTGGCCGTTAAAAACCTTTCCTGCTGATATCTTAAGTTCCGTCGAAGTCCCCAATCCTTCAGGTATTGCAGCAAAAACAGTCGGTACGCCCAGCGTAGCAGAAGCAGCGGCAGTTTGCGCGATCGCCCAAATTGTCACCGCCCATCAACAGCAAAAAACGCAGATATCCATCAATCATCTGCGTTTCTCTCCGTTGATGGGCGCTTCGCATCCGCTGTTAGTTCCGAAAACAATAATTCGCTCGGACAAAAAACTCGGCTGTGTTACAGTAGCGGTTGCAGTTTGCCCGATCGACAATCTAGGATAATATCTGACTACTCAACACTGCCGGCATTCACAAATCGGCCAATCAGCCCAGAAACAAACGACAACACAATCGAACCGAACAAAGCAGGCCAAAAACCGTTAACCGCAAAGCCGATATTGAATGCACCCGCCAACCACGAAGCCAAGGAAAGCGAAATCGCATTCACCACAAACAAAAACAAACCTAAAGTAAGAATACTCAAAGGCAGAGTCAGCAATGTAATAATTGGCCTGACAACCGCATTCACAAATCCGATAACTACAGCAGCCAGCATCGCCGCCGGAAAGCTCGTCACCGCAATATCTGGTACGATGTTAGCGGTAATTACCAGCGAAACTGCGGCTACTATCCAAGTTAAGAAAAAATTTAGCATATCTTGTTTTTCATCTCCATCGCTATTAATTTAGATTGTAACTGTTTAGGCGATCGACCAAAGTTCGGGATACACTACGAAATACCCACCTTGCGAGAATCTCAGACTTATGAAACTCCGCCAACTAGCAGCATTCCTCTTAGCGCTAACCATCTTCATCCTGCCGCGCGCAGCCCAAGCTCAATCTAAATATTACGCTCCGCCGCTCTCCTTCAGCAACGCCGAACTGACAAGACGCGATTTTTCCGGTCAAATCCTGCGATCGGCTGAATTTTCTAACGCTAATATGGACTTAACTAATTTTTCTAAGGCCGATTTGCGCGGAGCAATTATGAGCGCTTCGGTAATGACTCAGGCAAATTTACACGGCGCCAATTTAACTAATGCTATGATCGATCAAGTTAAATTTACTAATGCCGATTTAAGCGATGCCATTTTAGTAGAAACAATTTTGCTGCGTTCTACCTTTGACGGAGTTAATATCACAGGCGCTGATTTTACTGACTCAATCATGGACGGCGCACAAATTAAAGAATTGTGCGGCAAAGCCAGCGGGGTTAATTCTCAAACAGGGGTTGATACTCGCGATTCCTTGGGATGTCGCTGATTGATTTTAATCCCATAATTTCAATATCGGGAAAATTGCCAAGGATACGGCCTTGCCTTTCCCGAACTGTCAATTTAAGTATTTTAGATCCTGTGGGATCGAACGACCATAAATAATCAGATTGGCTTGTTTGATCGTTCGGACTTTAGTCCTCCGATTCAGAGGACTAATACCATTTTTCTAAAGTAGTGTTATATAATCACCCCCCCAACCCCCCCCTTACTAAGGGGGGGCTAAGAGTTCATCTCTAGCAAATCTTTAGAAAATTGGTATAAAGTCCGAACGATCAAACATTTTGATTGCAGATAGCCTACCTAAAAAAATCAGCTTACCAAATCTGACGCAAACCCCACAACATCACACTCAAAAATGTTCCGACTCTCCCAAACTCAACTCAAAATCTTCGAGGAATGTCCCCGCAAATTCCAACACAGCTATCTAGAACTGCTCGCCACCACCACCTCGCCAGAACACCAAGAAAAACTCGCCTGGGGAAGCCGATTTCACCTGTTGATGCAGCAGCGAGAGCTCGGATTGGCGATCGAATCTATCACCCAACAAGACCCGGAAATAGGACGCTGTGTCTCAGCCTTGATCTCGGCCGCACCCGAAATTTTCGCGACTTCAGAAAATAGCGACCAAATTTTCCGCCAAGCCGAACACCTCCGCACCCTCATTGTTCAAGACTACCTGTTCACCTCGATTTATGACTTATTAATCGCCGAACCAAATACAGCTCAAATTCTTGACTGGAAAACCTATCCCCGCCCTCAAAAATCAAAACGGATAGCCGAAAGTTGGCAAACTCGCCTTTATTTATATGTCTTAGTTGAAACCAGCGACTATTCCCCAGAACAAGTATCCATGACATACTGGTTCGTGCAATTGCGAGGAGAAGAACCGCCGCAAAAACTAACTTTTTCCTACAGCCAAGCAGAGCACGATCGCACCAAACAAGATTTAACCAGCCTCTTACACAAGCTCAGCAACTGGCGCCATTGCTACAGCGAAGGCGGCGATTTTTTGCCCCAAGTAGACATTAGCGCCAATCTTTGCGATTCCTGTCAATTCGCCACTCGCTGCAACCGCACCCTAGAAACCACAGCTTACTCGCCAAATTTTCCCCCACAAACTCCTGCAAATTGGCTGCCCAATCTTGCTATAATCGACGAAATATCTATTTAACTAAACTTTTTAGTATGCAAACTCTTCGGTCGGACAGTTTCAAGTCTCAACGCATTGGGAATTGTTGGTGAAGCGAAGCCCTAGTAGAATTTATGAAATAACCGATGACTCAACTTTCTCAAAACTGGCAAAATCCACCGTTATCCCAACCGCCAAATTGGCTGGTGCAAGCTGTCAGAAAGCACGCCCCGGAACTCCCGGGAAACTATGCCGCAGCACTTCTGTGGGATAGAGGAATTCACAACCCAGAACAACTACCTGGTTTCTTAAATCCCAAACTTTACCAGCCAGCAAGTGCGTTTGAATTCGGACTAGAAATGAAGTGGGCGATCGCCAGAATTCAGCAAGCAATCAACAGCGCCGAAAAAGTTGCAATCTGGGGAGATTTCGATGCTGATGGCATCACATCAACAGCGGTTTTGTGGGACGGATTAGGAGAATATTTTGTTAAAGACGAGCAACTAATTTATTACATCCCCAACCGCTTAAGCGAATCTCACGGACTCAATGTTCCAGGAATTGACCGCTTGCAAAAATTGGGAATAAGCTTAATTATTACCTGCGATACTGGCAGTACAAACATCGCTGAAATCGAATATGCCACCAGTTTAGGCATCGATACAATTGTCACCGACCACCATACATTACCCGACGATCGCCCTCGGGCCACAGCGATTATCAATCCCCGCTATTTTGAACCCCACCACCCACTGTTCAACCTCTCCGGCGTTGCGGTAGCTTACAAATTAATCGAAGCACTATATCACACTTTGCCCGACATTCCGCAGCGACCGATCGCAGATTTACTGTCATTAGTCGCGATCGGCTTAATTGCCGATTTAGTCCAACTCACAGGAGACTGCCGCTACCTAGCCCAACTCGGCATCGAACAACTACAAACACAACTCGCCAATCCCACCCGCCCGGGAGTTGCCAAATTGCTCGAACTGTGCAAAAAAACAGGCGATCGCCCCACCGACATTTCCTTCGGCCTCGGCCCCCGAATCAACGCCGTCAGCCGCATTCAAGGCTCCGCCAGATTCTGCGTAGAACTCCTCACCAGCCACGACAAAAAACGCTGCGAAGAACTAGCCAATTTAACCGAAATTGCCAACTCCCGGCGCAAATCTTTGCAAAAAGATGTCGCCAAAGATGCGGCCGAAAAACTAGCCAAACTCGACCTCTCAACTACTAGCGTTATCGTCCTCAGTGACCCCCAATGGCCCGTAGGAGTATTGGGATTAGTAGCAGGACAAATCGCCCAAGAATACGGTCGCCCCACCATTTTATTCAGCACTGAAGGAACCGAAGAACTTAACGAAAATCTGCCACAAACCCAATTTATTGATGCTGTTTCCCCAGAATCGCCAACAATTTCTCACTCTCAAAATTCCCATCAAAAATCTAAAATAGCCAGAGGTTCGGCGCGTTCCGCCAATCAAATTGACCTTTACCAATTAGTCAAAGCTCAAGCACATTTATTGGACAGGTTCGGCGGTCATCCCTTCGCCGCCGGATTGAGTCTCCCAGTTGAAAATATTCCCTTATTTACCGATGCAGTCAATCAACAACTGCGCCAAAAATACAGCCCGGAAAGTTTAACAGCAGCCCCGGTTATAGCCGACCTCACAGTTACTGTATCCGAATTAGGTAAAGAGTTATTTCAAGAACTAAAATTGCTCGAACCCTGCGGCATGGGCAACCCGCCACCCAAGTTGATGATTGAAAATTGTTGGTTTGACAATCTCTGGAATCAAAAAATTAAAGACTTGAAAGGGCAAAAAGTAGAATATATCAAAACTGAATTTACTATTAGAGATGAGTCTAGCGATACAGGATTTTCCGGCATTTGGTGGGGACACTATCAAAACGAAGTTCCTCAAGGCCGCTGCGATGCCACAGTCGAACTCGATTTTAATACTTACAAATCGCGGTATGAAGTGCGCCTCCTCGCAGTACGATCGCGCGCCGAACACAGCAAAATCAATTCCCAGACTAAAATAGACTGGATCGTAGACTGGCGCAACACCAATAACGCCGCAGAGTTGTTAGCAGCCAGTACCAACTCCGAAACTCAAATAGCCACAGAAAATCTAGTGGAGAGTTCAGAAATACTCGATCGCCAAAACTCGATCGTCCTCAAAGAATGCCCCGCAAGTTGGGACGAACTCCGCATCTGGTTTCGGCAAGCACAGCACGCTCAAAAAAAGCTCGCCGTCGCTTACAGTTTACCCCCAGCCGTGCCCCCACAGCAAATCTGCCAACAGCTCATCGGCATCGCCAAATACCTCAGCCGCACCAACAAACCAGTCACCAGACAACAACTGATTCAAAAACTCGGCATCAGCGACACCTCGCTCAAACTCGGGTTCATAACCTTAAAACATCTCGGTTTCACAGTCAATTATCGCGATCGAGCTTTTCACATCACCAGACAAACCGAAACCCCACACCAAGCAGACGCAGGAGATGGCATCCCCAAATCCTTATTAGATAGCCAATCCATCCAATTTTCACCCGCAAATTCTCCCCAAGCCACCCGTTACGGGGCGCAATTCCTAGCCGCAGTCTCCGAAGAACAATTCCGGCGGAAATATTTTTGTGAAGTACCCCTTTCTACCATTGTGTCGATCGCCCGAGAGACCATTTTCCAAGAAGATTCTACAGAAAATCCCTTCTAACTCAGATATTGCACCATTTTGTGTAACAGGCTTTCTGCCCTGTTTCCCCTCCCAGGCCCTATTCCTGACAGCGATGCCACATCTCAGTTCTAAGAAATATCTTAGTTCTGAATTGATGCCGATAAAATAAGGCTAGGGCAATGAAAGTTATGAGTTGCGAGTCACGCCCAAAACTCCTAGCTCATAACTCACCATTCCAAAACCCCAAACTCCCCCACCGCTTTCACTCGATCGCACATCTCCAATTTAAAACCCCTATGCTCCTCTGTCCCCGCTGTCAATTTGAAAATCCCGATCAAAACAAGTTTTGCCAACAATGCGGAAATTCCCTAATTTACAAACCTTGCCCCCAATGCGACGCCCAAGTCGCTGTTAGCGCCAAAGAATGTCAAAATTGCGGAGTCGCAACTGGTCAAGTGTGGCGGGCGATTATCCGCGGTCGATCGAGCTTTTCAGCAGTTGAGCCAGACGAGCAAACCCCACGCCCACCCGAGCTTGCACAAAAACCAGACACAGTTCCTCAAACCCCACCAGCCACAGACTCCCGAGAACCAATAGACGCGATTTCCACACAAATCACCGACGGCGCAGCCACCGCACCAGGGCCCGATACCGCCGAAGTTACTGCCAAAACCGACTCCGAAATCGCCGTGGGGGCGATCGCACCAACATCCTTTCAAACAAACCAAAAAATCTCTACTACAGAACCACAGGGCGAAATAACCCCATCTCAGAACACTTTCACAACCTCACCAGGGCCCGAACCAACTCAGGAACCAACCAATAGCCCCGAGGGCGCAGTGGCCCAATCCCCCCAAATCCCAGCCCCCAATGCCGAATATTTAATTTCTGCCCAGCCAGCAGGAACCTATTTAGACAGCCAGCAGCGCTACCAACTGCTAGAAACCCTGCCCCCCAGAAAACCTTCAGACACCGTAGCAGTAACAGTATTGGACTGTCAGCCCCTGCAAATGTCACCGCTCAAAGCCATGCTAGCAGCCAACTCTGCCAGCGTCGCCAAACGCACCTCCCCCTACACCACCCCCCTTAAAGCCGGAGAAAACTCGACCAACTGGGCCCTAGCAGAGCTTTGCCAAGGCACAGCAGAACCTTATCTGGCACTCCGGTGGCAATTTTCTCACAACCTGCCAGTCATTCACGATAGCTGGTCGGACGACCAACAAGCAGTGCTGTTACTAGAAGACTGCTCGCAGTCGCCGCTGCTGGTGGAACGCTGGAGCCAACCGGAAACTTCCACCCAGCAAATTGTGTACTGGCTGCACGAAATGACCGAACTCTGGGCCGCCCTAGAACCCTGGCACTGCCGTCAAAGCTTGTTGGAACTGACAAATTTGCGGGTCAACCCCGACTCTTCGTTTTCCTTTGCCTCTGTGCGGCTGCAATACCTCTATCCCGAACCCCCAGGCTCAAACTTGCAACTGATAGATTTGGGGCAACTGTGGCAGGCAATATTTAACCAGTCCGATCGCACTCAGTTTGGCGCTTTGCTAGAACTGCTGCAACAAATGTACAGGGGCGAGATTAATACCATTGAAGAATTGCGATCGCGCCTAGAAACCGTTCCCCTCGAACTCCAACCCGCACCTGCACCAACCTCAACCCCAGAGAGCGAGCTTTACCAGAGTCCCTCCCCCTCCCCCTCTGAAGTTGTTGGCGAGGTCTTAACCCAGCCGATGCCCGTCCAGATTTACAGCTTACAAGAAGCAGGCCTCACCGATGTCGGCCGCACCCGCGACCACAACGAAGACTTTTTCAGCATCGGGACTCAGCTCAACAAACTCGAAACCTCCTTCGGTCGCATCTTTCAAACCAAAGGACTTTACATTCTCTGCGACGGCATGGGCGGACACGACAGCGGAGAAGTAGCCAGTCAATTAGCCGCTGAAACCCTCAGAGAATTCTTTCAAACCAGTTGGGAAAATCAACTGCCCCAGGCAGAGACCATCCGTCAAGGAGTGCTCCTAGCCAACAAAGCCATTTTTGAAATCAATCAAAAAGACGGGCGCTCCGGCAGCGGCCGCATGGGTACCACTCTAGTCACAGTCTTAGTTCAAGACACCAAATTCGCCGTTGCTCACGTCGGCGACAGTCGCCTCTACCGACTCAGAAAGGGACAACCCCTAGAAAAAATCACCTCAGACCACGAAGTAGGTCAGCGCGAAATTAAGCGCGGGGTTGACCCGGAAACCGCTTATTCCCGCCCCGACGCCTATCAACTAACTCAAGCCATCGGCCCGCGAGACAGTAATTTTCTCAAGCCAGACGTGCAGTTTTTAGACTTGTGCGAAGATACTTTATTGATTTTGGCTTCCGACGGCCTGACAGATAACGATTTGTTGGAAACTCACTGGCAGTCCACTCTCGAACCCCTCTTCAATCCCCAAGCCGATCTCGATCGCGGAGTTGCCGAGTTGATTGAATTAGCCAACAAACGCAACGGTCACGACAATATCACCGCCATTATTATTCGCGCGCAGGTAGGCCCATTTCGATTTTAGAATTTCCCTGCTGCCAGCTTTGGCAAAGGCTGGGCTTTTCGCCCGCGACTGCTCGCTCTGCGATTAGCGATCGGGTATTGAAATAGCTGCCGATAGATTTCTCAAAAACTGATTGCAGCCCCAATACGATCGCACAAAAGCTGTTGGGGCACACGATTGATCGGTAGCTTTAATTTTGAGAATTTATTGGGGAATCAGCAGGAAAAGCTGGCTCTAACGTCCGTGGATTCATCAAAGCTAGAAACAGCTTTTACTGACAGCAACACTTCGTGCAATCACAAAAAAGTACACTAAAATTGAAGTTAGCCATCTAACGGGCTGATCCGAAAGCGGTTTTAGACAATACTCGATCGCCCTAATTTCCCCAACCGCGCGATCGCAGCGGGAAGTGTCCGCCATACATAGGATAGAGGTAGCGCCTCAATCACAACCGGCTGCTACGGCAAATCCACCTCCAACTTGAGGATGATTTGCGTACTTTTTGTAGTGACAAGTGTTAAATCGAGCGACTGTGTTTTTGATGCCCGATCGACGGCTGACAAATATACTGGATAATTGCCAAAAACTATTTATGACTTAATTTATGGAATCTTTAATCAGAATCAGGATATTATAAAGTTCTTGTGAAACCAAGGTCTGAAGCTAACAAGTATTTTTAGAATTGCCCGCGGGTAGTTAGAGACCGGGTTTGGCGGCCAAAATATTTGCCCAAAAGCTGAATAATTGCTCAAAAACCCAGTTGCTTTGCATTGATGCGCCAGTCCTGTTTTAATTGCTAATTTTTCCAATATCGCCCCCAAAATTTGTAAATTCCCGCCAACTATCAATCCAAAATCTGGGAATTCAACCACATGAATCGAAAATGCTGCTGACTCTTTTAGATCCAGAAAAAAATACTCCCCTGCAACAGTGGAGTTTCGAGAGCGAGTCGATTGTACGCATCGGCCGCTCTCCGGAAAATCAAGTTGTGATTCCCAATGCTCTAGTGTCGCGGCAGCACGTGGAATTACAAAGAGTTAAAAGTGGCGCTGACCCTCAGTGGTACTTAGTTAATTCCGGGACAAATGGCACTTTTGTTAACGGTATTCTCGTGTCGCAGGGGTGGATTTCCGACGGTGCGCTCATCCAGTTGGCGCGGGGCGGCCCGATTCTGCATTTCCAATCTATGACTATTGAACTCGGCGGCAAAATTGCGGCAAACCCTACTCTGAATCTTGCCGCCCAGAGGTGTACCCACGCGGGAAACCCGCCGGCGAATTTATTCTGCATCCACTGTGGAGAACCGATTAAAGTCGATCGCGCTGTCCGCAACTACCAAGTCCTGCGAACTTTAGGCCAAGGCGGTATGGGGACAACGACTTTAGCCTGGGATCGAGAGAAAGCAAAAGCTCAACAACCGGGAAGTTCCCCCGCAGCATCTCTGGTAGTTCTTAAGGAAATGAATGCTGACATGGCTCAAATAGTCAAAGCTCAAGAACTGTTTGAACGTGAAGCTAAAACTCTCAAGGCGCTCCACCATCCGGGAATTCCTCAATTTTTTGACTTTTTTGTCGAAGGCGGCAAAAAATACTTGGTAATGGAAATGCTTCACGGCGAGGATTTAGAAAAACGCATCTACAACCGCGGCCCTGTTAGTCCCCAGCAAGCAATAGAGTGGACGATCCAAACCTGTGAGGTTTTGGACTACATTCACTCTCAAAAACCCCCGATCGTCCACCGAGATATTAAACCTGCTAATTTGCTGGTGCGCCACCGTGACAATAGCATTACAGTGCTGGATTTTGGCGCCGTTAAAGAAATCGGCACTCCTCCGGGCACTCGCATCGGCGTCGAAGGTTACACCGCCCCAGAACAAGACCGAGGACAGCCTCTCCCTCAGTCCGATTTATATGCTATTGGGCCTACTTTGATTTTTTTGCTGACGGGCCAAAGCCCTCAAAAGTTTTACGGCAAAATTGCTCGAGGTTACGGGTTTAAGCTCGAAAATATTCCGACGATCGCCCCGAAACTGCGCGATACCATTTTGCGAACCACCGCAACTAAGCCTGGGGATCGCTTTCAAACCGCTAAACAATTAGCTAGAGCTTTAGCAGATTGTCTTTAACAGAAGTCATCGGTCATTAGACTTTAATTGCAACAATCGCAAAATACCCTGAAATCATCTGCGTTGCATCGTCGGTTGCATCTGCCTAATATCTGCTGTTGCAGGAGCGATCGGTGACTTCTGCAATCTTGTCTATTAATCATATCAATTCCCGTTGTATCGGCATGATTTGACCGCTCTTGACACCCTTGACGCAGAGCGAGAGAACAGAGAGATGAATAATTCCGATGCTAACGCAATTGATATCGTTAGTCAGAAGGAAAAAGTCTGCATTCCTTTGTCAAAAGTCACTCGGAACAGGTTCTGCGGGAACGAGGAAGAGAGAAAAACTTAGCAACCGAAAATCTATTTAGACAATAAGAGCCTGACGGTGTTACGCTGTACAACCCTGAACAAACAGGGCATACGCGATAGCAATACTCTCACTATTGATAGAGAGAGCTCTCGTAGCCGTCCCTCAAAGCTCGAATCATAATGTTTCGAGCGCCGCCCCAATCTCGGTCATGTTCGTGACCGCAGTTGGGGCATTTAAATGTTTTTGAACCACCAAGCTTTGAATGTTTGTGTCCGCATTTGGTGCAAGTTTTGCTAGTGTAGGATTCGTTAACGTCAATAACAACAACACCCCGTTTTTTAGCTGATTGCTTGAGGTGGCATTCAAAACGATAATGCCCCCAAGTGAGCATCTGCCTAGCAGTCTTGGTGCGTAACTTGCGCTTTGATTTAACAACCATTTGTGATGTTTCAAATGTAGGCAGCAATATGACTTTGTATTGACTTGTCAGGTAATTAACTACCTGCTTGTGGCACTCGTCAACCAAGTCACGAATCCTGATTCTCAGCTTGCTTGCCGCTTCTAGCATCCGGCGTTTCTGCTTTCTACTAGCTTTTGACACAGGTCCCATTAGTTTGTCAAGGTGAGAACACAATCTTTGAATGCGTCCAATGTCTGCCTTGCCAAATTCTTGAAATGAGTCGCCGTCGTAGCCAGTCAAAAAGGTTCTAACGCCAGGGTCAAGTGCAATTACCTTATCCAGTTCCTTCGTCCTCACCTCTTCTGTTACTGGGATACAAGCGAACCATCGCTTTTTGTCTCTAATAAGTTGGGTCGCAAACTCGGTCTTTTGAATTGGCTCTGTACTTCTAAAGCTAAGCCCTTTAACTAAGGATGGGAACCAAGTCTCGCCGTTGAAATTAACCTTGTGGAATTTGATTGATTGCGAGGGTTGACGGCAACTCCTAAAATTTGCCTCTCCTTTTACAAACTTGGCTTGTTTCCAGGCATCCCAAGCGTCAAAAATAGCATTTTCTTTTGGGTGAGACGGTGCAGACTTAACCCAATCAGGTAAGTCCAGTCCTAACACGTAGTCCCTCAAAGAATAAGCACTGGTTATTTTTTCGCCTGCTTTCAAGGCTGCAATAGCCTTGTTGTAGCAGTAACGCGATGCTGATAGCCAAGACTTCCATTTTTGGTGCAGCACTAACTCAGGATCAACCCGAATCTTAAGTGTTTTGTTGGGCGACTTCTTCTCCTTCTTGTGCCTTGGATTCGACTTGTAACTCCTGCTTGATTTGGTTTTCAAGTCTTCTAATGGAGTAAAGTCGGCTTGAAAAACTGTGGAGGATTGCGACGATATCTTGAACGAGTTCGGCGTGTGGAGAGAGACTGATTTGGTTGAGAACCACGATTTTGCAGTCAAATTGCTCACAGAGCCATTCGATAATGTCGAATCCGAATCTTGCCAGTCGGTCTTTGTGGGCAACCACAATAATTGCGATATCACCTCGCAGAACTCGTCCCAAAATATTGATGAGTCCTTTCCTCCTAAGATTGAGTCCTCCTCCCACTTCCTTAACGACTTCAGCGCCTGGGTAGAGCGTTGATAGTCGTTCAACTTGTCGATCAAGGTCTGCCTTTTGTGGCCTGGTAGAGACGCGAGCATAGACAACAGTGGCGCGTCTAGAGTCTGGCTCTGATTCCTTTTTGATGAACTTTTCGATGTCGTACCGTCTTTGACCTGACGGCGTTTTGACGGTGGAGATATTGCCGTTTGCTTCCCATCGTCTGAGGGTTCGCAGGCAAACTCCCAGAGTGTTAGCTGCTTCATTGGGTTTCACATATTTAGCCATAGGAAAACTTTCGCACCATATGTGCTTGTTGTCCAGCTTTTTCCAATGAATTAATTATTAGAGGCGAACCGATCGCCCGAGTCATTTCTTCCCCATACCCAAGTCCTGAGTTTCTTCTGTTATTCCTCGTCCCAAGCTTCTACAGCTATCAACTCGCTTACGGGGTCTTGCATAGAAAAATCAAACTCTAGGAGTTGCTGTTTCCAGTAAGGCCATTCGTCGCCGTAAAGCAGAGCTATTTTCCAAATGCTGTCTGTCGGCTTGATAATGTCAGACGTGACGAGAGAATGCACCTGACGCTGGAACTTAACCATCGGCTGTATAACCTGCTGGCTCATAATACCTCTTGAATTGTTTAAATCTTGTGTAATTACCACTTCCCAGCTCTTACTTCTTACCGCAGTTTCGCCAAGAACAGTCTCGCCAAGATACGTGTAGATTTTTGTCGGGAAGCTACATATTCAACTTGTATCTTAACACAGTTCGTTTTGACAAGGGCCTATAAGTAGGACTGAAGAGTCAAGAACGACTTCAAAGAATTAATCATCTTTAAAATGTCGCGTGATATGCTGTGGAGCGATCGATCGGCGGTTGGAGATTTCCTACCTCGATGGTTTCCACACAGTCGCAGATGGAATCGCGGCCAAAAGCTGGTTTTTTGACTAGGCTGAGTTTGGGTGAAACTGCAACTACTGTTCGATCGAACAGGCGAAAGCTTTATTTCTGCTTTCGGGAGTCTAAACCGCACTTTTTTCAGCTTTTAGGCTGGGTTCGCTGTCCGAGTGTGGTCTGAGCTACATCAAATAATTATAGCTCTATTAACCGCAAAGGTGGTCAAAATTTGTTGGATACTGTTGATCGCAACGTAGGCGACTGTCGATCGAACATTCTCTGCTGCCGGAGTTGGGGCACAGCAGATTAGTTCCCAACCCATCATCCGTAATGATTCAGTCTCATCTCAAATCTCAAATTTAAAATTGTATGACTTGGAAAAGGCGACACATTCTCACTCTGGCTGATTTTACTTCCGACGAATACGACACGGTGCTGCAAACCGCAGCAAGTTTTCGGGAGGTACTCGGTCGCCGCACCAAGAAAGTGCCTGCGTTGCAGGGTCAAGTGGTGGCGAATTTGTTTTTTGAACCTTCTACCCGGACTCGCAACAGTTTTGAGTTGGCGGCGAAGCGGCTGTCGGCGGATACCCTAAATTTTACACCAGGAAGTTCTTCTCTGACCAAGGGAGAGACGATTCTGGATACAGCTAAGACTTATCTGGCGATGGGAACCGATTTGATGGTGATCCGGCACGAACAAGCCGGAGTTCCCAGCACCATTGCTTCGTCCATGGATCGCTTGGGTTCAAAAGTCAGCGTTCTCAATGCTGGGGACGGCCAGCACGAACACCCCTCCCAAGGTTTGCTAGACTTATTTACTATCTGTTCTCTGTTAGATGCCGAACGCCCGCGCCTGGAACTTTTAGCGGGCAAAAAAATTGCTGTGGTCGGAGATATCTTGCATTCGCGGGTGGCTAGATCTAATATTTGGAGTCTTACTGCTTCAGGGGCCGAGGTGCATTTGGCCGGGCCGCCGACTTTGCTACCGCTGTTGTTTGCTGAGTGGGGCCATGTTGGTGAAGGTAAGTTATTTTTGCACTGGCAGCTTGAACCTGCTTTGGCAGATGCTGATTTTGTGATGACTTTGCGGCTGCAAAAGGAACGGATGAGCCAGCATTTGCTGCCGAGTTTGCGAGAGTACCATTCTTTGTATGGGGTGACGCGCGATCGGCTCAAGCTGTGCAAGCCGTCTGTGAAGCTGTTGCACCCCGGCCCGGTTAACCGCGGCGTGGAAATTAGCTCGGATTTGATGGACGATCCCCAATTTAGCTTGATCTCTGAGCAAGTTACCAGCGGCGTAGCGGTGCGGATGGCCTTACTGTATCTGATCGGTGGCGGTAAAGTTTAGGTTGTTAGCTGTGAGTTCTCAAGTTGGGCTGTTCAATTATTTTCAGCATCCGGCGCCTCTGAAAAATAATCGTTACCAAGCTCGGCCTGGTAACGATTCAAACTCTTTCTAGATAAGTAAATTGTTCTAGTTAAGAATTACTCGATCCAGGCACTGGATACCCAGCCGCCACCTTCAAGTTCTGCCCAGCCGTGTCTGTAACGACCGCTCAATGCCACATTGTCTCCGTTATACAACTTACCGATGACATGAGAACAGCCATTGGGCTTGTGGCGGATATTCAGTCTGCCACCGTTGGTGGCAACTTCACCGTAGCTGCTACGGTGGTGACCGCCGCCGCAGCGCTTGTAGTGGCAACTGGCCTGGGCTTCGCCACCGACACTCAGAACAGACAGGGCTACTGCCAGACCTGCAACGCCTACCACTGCTGAAGTAGGAATTTTCAATTCCAGTTGGAGTTCAGACTCTGGAGATTCATAAGCAACAAAAGAGTGGCTCAATGCTAGTGCTTCCATAGTTTCCTCATGATTGTTGTTAACATTTGTTGGTGCAGACTGAGGTCAAAACCTCGATTAACAACCCAAACCATTAACTCATTTCTCAGAAAAGGCACAAGATGGCTTTACCGTCTTGCTTTTCCCGAGTATTCGCCCATTTGGCTGAATCCTGCACAAGTACATCATGTCATTGAAGTAGCTTTCCGGAACAAAAAAAAAAAAAAGTTTACATCGCTTGGTTAAAATTTGAGCTGCTAGGGTAATTGTGAGTGCAAAATCAAACTTAACTGTGTCATGAAACAGGGAATGCAGCAGTGATTTGCGGGTGCAGATTGCCCGCGATAGTGGGGAATCACACTTCTTTTGGTGACGTTACTTTTTGATTTGCTACACCTTGATCGACATTTATTTGATCGCCCGAGCCTGCCGCTCATATTTAAGCACCTTCTTGATTTTTTTCATGCGAATTATATCGCACCCTACCGAACTGGTAGATCACGCCAGGGGCGATCGGCATATTGCTAAAAATAGAGCTTTGTGTATGGCTGACCGGGATATGAGATCGTCGGACACCGATTGATTTGTGTCAAGATCGATCGAGTAATCCAACACCACTTGTTTGGCAATGAACTCTCTTTCTCAACTCTCGATCGGCACCATTCCTCAACGCCATGAATCAGACAGTTTCGCCATTACATTAGCACCTCTGTCAGTAGAGGAAATCTATACTTTGGCAGATGACCCAGCTAACGGAGCCGTGGTAATGATGAGCGGCACAGTCCGCAACCAAACAGACGGTCAAGCTGTAGTGTCCCTAGAATATCAAGCCTACGAACCGATGGCGGTGAGAGTATTTCAGCAAATCGCTACAGAAATCCGCCGCCAGTGGGCAGATGTCAATCGCGTGGCGATCCATCACCGCGTCGGACACTTGCAAGTGGGAGAAATCAGCGTCATCGTGGCTGTTGGCTGTCCTCACCGCGGGTCAGCCTTTGCCGCTTGCCAGTACGCTATAGATACGCTCAAACACAATGTACCGATTTGGAAAAAGGAACATTGGGCAGACGGTTCTAGCAGTTGGGTCAGTATTGGAGCGTGCGAGGTTGTCGGGCATTAGTCAGCAGCCAGTCTATTTGAGATTTGATATTTACTCTGCTACAGATCGATTGAGGAGTTTCAACGAGGGTGTTGCCCCCTCGCGGCTTGTCAAGTTAGCGCTTGCCTTTCATCTAGCCTTTCATGCAGTCGCAGCGAGCCGGTCGTTGAATCTAAAATTTGGATCTCCACGACTCTAGTCGGGGCAGATATAGGTTTTTTGGCGGGGTTCACAGCAGTTGACATTTTACCGAGATTTACCTAGGTTTTAGTTACTAAATTCTCGGTAAATTGACTAACAGACTAATTAGCGTTGGTGATTTCGATCGAAAGAGAAAATGCAACCTTTGAAAAAGACCTCGCCAGCGACGTTTCGGAAATAAAAGAAACTCATTGAAAAATTTGCAAATCCTGCGCGAAGCGATTAATATACTAGGATGCAACCACATTGAGAGGTCGAATCAATGGCTACCTTAACTTATTGTAAAGGCTTGCCCACGCCAGTAGATGAACTCAACGAACTTGGATTTACAGATTTCGAGATGTTTTTGGAAGCTTACGCCCCAATCTTTAGGGCTGCAAACATTGAAACAATCAACCACTTACTCTCAACTGCGGAGTTGAAAAAGTCTGATTGGAACACGCACTTACAGCACACCTACGGCATCAATAAGCGCCATGCAAATGGCGTGATCAGTGCTGCCAAAGGTCGTGTAAACGGCGCTAAAGAACACAGAATTTTACACGTAAAGACTCTTGAAGGAAAGATTAAATCCATTAGTGCGTGGCTCAAGAAAGCCGAGCGTAAGTTGGCATTAGCTCGTAAGTTTTATGCCAAGAAAAAATGGCAGAATTCAAAGACAGGTTGTAATTTCCCCAGAGCTTGCTCGCTCCAATACAAATCTACCAATTGGCAGAGTTTACGCTTTCAAATACACAATAAAAAGCGCAGGCTAACTTTGCTAACTAACAGGCTTAAACACTTAAGAGTCAAGCCAATCAAAGTCTTCGTCCCTCACGGTGATATTTTTGTCGTCGGCTCTAAAGACGAGTCTTTTGGCAATCAAGTCTCCCAGTGGAATGGGAGCACAATAACTTTTAGAGTCCCCAAATGCTTAGAGTCACGATTCGGGAAAGCTGTATCTTCCGAGGTTGGTGATTTCAATCGCAACATAAATAGACTACCAGAATGCGGGGCTAAGACCTGGCATTTCTACCGTAAAAACGGAAAGTGGGTTATTGCCTTGCAATTTACTCCCAAGCCTGTGAATCGAGTTTCTAGAAATAGGATGTACGGTTGCATTGGTATCGATATGAATCCTGGTTCTATTGGGTGGGCGTATGTTGATACTGAAGGGAATCTCAAAGCCAAAGGACAGATTCCATTGCAGATGGGTTGGTCGAATGGCAAACAACAGGCTCAGATTGTTAATGCCTGCTTGCAACTAGCAACAAAAGCCACCGAGTTTGAATGTCCCGTAGTTTGCGAAGAGCTTGATTTCTCAACAAAAAAGCAATCTCTAGGGGAGGAAGGTAGAAAGTATGCCCGAATGTTATCAGGTTGGGCGTATAGCGAGTTCTACAAACAACTCAGTTCTATTTTGTCGAATCGCGGAATTGAGTTAATTGCAGTCAATCCAGCTTATTCAAGTATTATCGGCTTGGTGAAATACCTAAAAATGTATGGCGAGTGCCAGCGACGAATCGGCTGCACTGGTGATAGCTCGGAGGGCTATGAGATTAAGTGAAAAAATACCTCGCTCCTTAACCGCCTATTCCGAGATGAACCCGGAAAAGCACGTAGGTCGCGAGTGGAACCAACTGAATAAAAAGATCAAACGTTCCACTGTAATATCACGTCGCTGTGATTATTATAGCGTTTCTAACTGGAGTTTCTTGGTCAACCTCGATGCCGAGGAAGCGTAAGCGCTAAGAAAGAACGTTTAAAGCTTATACCGCAGAGCTTACCCAGGTTTGCCTAGGTTTTTATAAGCGGTGATTAACTGTATGATTGTAGGAGCCGACGATCGCACTTTCCAACTGCGGGAACCGATGGCGATCGGTCAGCGTCAACAATTGTGGAATGTTCAATCAGCCAATTCCACCCATGAGTGACTTTATTTCCCTGTCCTGGTCTGCGGTTGTGGCGACCGTTCAAAGAGTGCAATTGCCAGCCGAAAAACTATCTAATTATGACTTAGTGTTGCGGTGTCAGGAAGGAAATCGACCTGAGGGTACTGCCTTTTCAGAACTGTTGAAGCGCTATCAGTCCCACGTAGACAGGGTTCTCTATCACTTGGCCCCTGACTGGCAAGACCGAGCTGATTTGGCTCAGGAAGTCTGGATTCGAGTTTACCGCAATATTAACCGCTTGCAAGAGCCGGTTAAATTTCGGGGCTGGCTGAGTCGCATCGCGACTAACTTGTTTTACGATGAGTTGCGGAAGCGCAAGCGGGTGCGAACTCCGCTGTCGCTGGATGTACCTCATGCTCTCGAAGACGGCGAGATTGACTGGGAAATTGCAGCCGACAGTCCGGGGCCTGATGAAGATTTGACGACTAGAGAATTTTACGAGCAGTTGCGAGTGGCAATCTCTGATTTGCCAGAAGTATTCCGCACGACAATTGTACTCAGAGAAATTGAAGGTTTAGCTTATGAGGAAATCGCGGAAATGACCGGAGTTTCTCTGGGAACGGTCAAGTCGAGAATCGCCAGAGCTCGCCAAAGATTGCAGTTGCAATTGCAAAAATACCTCGACGGTAATTAGCAAGAACGATCGCGCCCGCAGGATAGAGAAGATTTGATGAAGTTTGCTGTGACATCAAAGCTTCTATTTTACAATATAAATAAGCAGTAAATTATCTCCATAGCGAGCGGGTGCTTCCCCTAATTTGAGCAAGTGATGTGAAATATGAATTATAACTTTGAGTCGGATAACAATCAGAATCACCAAGGTATCGGGGATTCGCTCGCCCAAAATCAAACTAACAACGATTCTCCCCAAGGTAATGTAACTACTATGATGCGCGATCGCTTTGAATTGGTCAGTGCTTATATAGACGGCGAAGTGACGGCAGCAGAACGCCGGCAAGTTGAGGAATGGCTGACAAATGACCCCACGACAAAGCGTTTGTACTCGCGGCTGATGATGATGCAGCAGGGCTTTGCGTCAATGCCGGTGCCGGCTTCGGAACAATCTGCACAGGATTTGGCGGCGAAGGTTTTGCAGCGGGTGGAACGCAAGTCGAAACAAACTTGGGTTTTTGGTGCAGGTGCGATCGCAGCTTTGTTGGTGGCGGTGGTGTCTGGTGTCGCTGGCGGGCGTCAATTCTTTGCTCCTGAGTTTGCTACCTCGCCCCAGACTGCCGAATCTGACGGTTTAATTGTGGCTTTGAACGAGCCTGTGGTAGAGATTGTTAATCCCAATGATTTGATGCTTGGGGTGAATGCACCTGTGATGGATATTCCGAAAGCTGTGACAAGCCCTCACAAGTCATTGCCCAAAGCACAGTAGAACCTCTGTTTTTTGCAACCACGGAATTGGTTAAGCTCTCGAAATAACGGGGGCTTTTTGCTATTTTGTCCGCTTGGTGAATGGATATATCCTTGAAAAATGTCCCGGCTTAAAATAGACTGACTCTATAATACGGGTTCGGTTCGGTTCGTAGTGCGGACTTCAGTCCGCAAAGTGCTGCGGACGCCAGGACGCACTACAAGCGGTTTTTGTCAACAGTAAATAGCTACTCTTTTTTCCGTTTAGCCTGATCTAAGCGCCTGCGATCGCGCCACTCAACCGCCGTCAAATAAGCCACCCCGCCAGTCACTGTCACCAACAGTACAAAGGCTACCAAAACCAGAAAATTAGCAATATAAAATTCCACAACCCCTCCGGCAAAATTAAACTTGAGAAGATATGCGATCGCACAACCGCAATCAAATTTGGAGACGATCGTTCCGATGGCAAGTCCTCAGAAGAATGACAGAATTTGCAACCAGAACGATCGAACCCGATCACAGTTATTGTACCCGACGCGTTCTGTGATTGGGAGAGTGGGAGACGATCGAAATTCTCCTGCTTCCATCTTCCTTGTGGCTTACTGCAACTCTTCCAAAATAGTAAACCGGACGTGATTAATTGCCAAACTTCCCACGGAAACATCCTCCTTCTTCAAAGGAAGACCCCCACTTGTGAGACTTTGAAACCGAACTCCCTTGCCAATTTCTACATGATACCAAGCCAAACCCATAAAAAACCGCAAAGGATAAGGGCCTCTGTCTTGAATGTCGTCAGGATTAGATTCCATGGGCACCCAGCCAAAACCGGGAATGTAAAATTCCAGCCAAACGTGATTGAAATCGGGTTCCAGGGGCAAATTTTTTCTGTCTGCAAAAGCCGGACACTTGTACCGCCCGATGGTGCGGCAAGCAATCCCGTTCAATCTAGCCAAAGCCAACAATACCCCCACGTACTCGCCACAAGAACCGATGCTGCGGCGAAGTACAATATCGGGAGTGTCAATGTGAGGTCTAATCCCGTAAGAAAGTTGGTCGTAAACAAAATTGCGAATGCTCAGTAACTGCCTCAGAACATTAGTTTCTGAGCCAATTGCAGCCACAGCAGCCGATCGCACAATCTCCGTATCCATCGCCAAATTATCATTGTCCACCAAATACTTAGCTGCAAACTCCGGTGACAGTTTCGGAATCTTTTCCACATCGCGAGGCGACAACTGATATTTAATCGATCGAACTTCCAACAAAGCCTTCCAGCCAAAAATTCGCCGCTCACCCTTCATGAGGCGATCGAACTTAAACACCGCCACCCGTTCCCCTTCCTGAATTTCCTCAGTAAAAGGCATTCCGATCGGCGTAATTTCCCTGACTTTTTGTCGGTGAGTTTCCGAAGGTAAAGCAATCCGCCACTCCAAATTTTCGATTTCTACCTCATCCAGAGGAGACAGTTCCTCCACATAAGACATTTCCATCAAAAAACCGTTTGACAGAGCGTAGCGTTCTGTCTCATTGTAGTGAAAATATAAAGGGTGAATGAAAGTGAGATCGCGCTTTGTCAACTGAAAAGGATCTTCGGAATTCGGGTCATCGCGGATATAAAGTTCTTCCCCGGCATACGCCACATACAAAACCTCTTCTCCAGTCTCCGAATCCTTGTGAAAAGCCAAACCAGAAGGCCACTCAAAGGGAGTTAAAACGCTAAATTTAATCTCCCCTGTTGCCCGCTCCAAACAGTAGACAGTTTGCTCAGTTTTGTCGCAAACCCAAAGTTCCTCATCCCGGACAGTGATATTTTCTACTCCAATACCGGGGGCATAAAAGCGAGTAATTTCGCGACCTGTTTTTAAGTCAAAAACCAGAATATAGCCCAATCTCTGGCAAGTCACATACAGCGTAGATTTCCAAACGGCAATCCCATCAGCCGGGTAAGAAAGCGAAACAAAATGTTGCGGTTTGAGTTCAGCGAGTTCTCCGTCCTTAATTGCCCCCGGACAGCAACAAATATCTTCATCGCGGGCAAACCAGAGAGTATCTTCCCAAATAGCCAGCCCGGTGGCGCGCGCAAACTTAGCCGTTTGATGAGGATTCAAAACTGTAGTGTTGTCAGTTTTTGGATCGATTTCCAACAGCAGCCCTTCGGTGCGATCGACAGCGAATAATTTATTTCCTAAAAAAGCAATGCCGTGCAGTGCGTAGACTCCGATCGGTCTGACCATCTGCCGCCTCGAAGGCTGTTTGTCCGAGAGAACTGGTGAATCGAGATTCATGCTAAATTTATTGCCGGTATTGTACAGAAAACCTGATTTTGTAACTTGTAGCCGATCGCTTGAGGTTCACCAGCAAAATTGCCGAGGTTCCTGATATCTAAGACTGACGCATCAACCGGGTTTTTTTGACGAAAATAATTCGTTGTAGGCTCTAGTCAGAGTTAAAAAACCGGAATATTAGTCTTTGTCAAGTTGGGTTTAACAAGCTCAACCCAACTAGGTGCCGTGAATGGAAGTAGGTATAACTACTAAGCTACCACTGAAAAACGCTACACAGAATTCCATGTTGCTCAGAGCAGGTAAAGCAATCGTATCTGCCTGAAGATAGAAATTAAGTACAACAGATTACTATATCTGTCAAAACCTTGGGTAGAATAAAAACGTGCGATCGAGTTCCTACGTTCATCACAAGGCAGGTTCATCATGGCTTGGAAGTCTGCTCTAAACACCCTTACCATTTCCTTAATTCTGTCTTTAGAGGCAGTTGTCGTAGGTAGTTTGTTAATACCAGCAAAGGCTCTCAACAGCCCCGCAAATAGCGTCCACCGCCCCAATCCACCGCAGCTACCCCTCAACAGGCAAGCTGTTCAACCCCCCGGACTCACCGGAAGCAGACCCAGCAGCCAACAATCAGGAGCTGCGTGGAATAACTTTCAACCGCCAGAGGAGGGAGTACCCGGAAGGCGGGAAGGAGGGGGTACCCGTGGCTTAGAATGCCCCTCTGCCACAACGGCCTTGATTCCGCAATCAACTATGGGGCAAACCATATCAGCAAAACCGACATTTTTCTACTACCTTCCCGCCGCGATCGACAAAACAGTTCAGTTTGAGTTAGCAGACGAAAGGGACAAAACACTATACAAAAAAAGTTTTCGGATGGTAACTAGCCGTGCAGGTGTCGTTAGCGTCAGCCTCGGTTCCGACGGCAACTCGCCAGCCCTGGAAGTTGGAAAAAACTATCAATGGTACTTTACTATCAAATGCAACGCTAAAAACTATAGAGATGAAGTTCTCGTTTCTGGGTGGATCAACCGTACTGCACTCCCGCCAACCGTGAAAACAGAGTTGGATCGATCGCCAGACCGTCGCGTTAAGCTCAGCATCTTCGCTCAACAGGGTCTGTGGTACGAGTACCTGGCAACTCTAGCTCAATTGCGCGTGGAGTCTCCTAGCGATACGGGTTTAGCGAGCGAGTGGTCAGAAGTGTTGAGTTCAGTGGAACTGGGCAAAATCTCCCAAGCACCGTTAGTCAAGAGCGAGTTAACACCCATCACCAAAAAATAGTGGAACTCCAGCACCAAGTATCTAAAACCCTGTTACGACCAGGGTTTTTGCCAGTGGTGCAGAGTTTTTTGTGGCGTTGCGGGTTTTTGGGTGGCTGTTGGTCGATCGATTAAAATTTTTGTGTTAACTAGCAGGGAGAGCTGGCTTGGTGATTAAAAGTCGGACTCCCGAAATTTTTATGTTCAAATTGCGCCCAATACTAAATGGTAAACTGGCATAGTCAAGCAGCAGACCAACTTAATTTTACACAAATTATTAATTATGCGCCCGAGTCCAAATATTGCAATATTTAGGTTGGGGATTTCACTTCTAACTGCGATCGGGATCGCTTGCTTTTATGCCAATAAAGCTATATCCCAAACAAATGATATTTCTCAGTTGCTCGCCGCTGAGGGCGAACCAACTCCGGGGAACGCAGTATTAGCACTGCAAAAACTAGAGGACAAGCAGGATGAAAAAAGTGCAACAAACTTAAATCAACTCGCCGATTTTCCCGAAAACAACCCGATCGCGAACCAACCCAATCTGTGCTTGACAATTAATCAAACGGATTGCGGTGAGAGTATCTTTGCTGCTGAGAACCATCAGGTTGACAGCGATGCACCATGTTACAACCAACTAGATTGCAATGTTTTAGCCCAAAACTCACCCTCGGGCCCCCGAAACCTGCCGCTGTCACCGAATCAACCAGATCCCAATCGCGATCGATTACCTCCCAACCTGCCGCCGCCCCCAACTCAACCAGATCCCAATCGCGATCGATTTCTGCAACCAGCCCCGCAGCCTTCGGTAGAACCTCCCCAAGCTGCCCCAAATGTAGCGCCCCAACCCCCCTCGCCAGTTCCCCAGCCGCTGCCGAATGCAGTAGTTGAGGTGCGGAAAATTCAAGTAGTAGGCAGCACAATTTTAAGCCCTGAGGAAATCAATGCCTTAGTCACGCCGTTTGAGGGTCGTTCTGCCACCCTAGAACAGCTCAAACAAATTGCCGACAAAATTACCGAAATTTACCTCAATCGCGGCTACATCACTACCAGAGCCGTCTTACCGCCGCAAACTATCACCGCAGGGGTAGTACAAATTCAAGTGATCGAAGGCAAGCTGGGCGACATTCAGGTAGAAGGAACCAAAAGATTGCATCCAAGTTACATCCGCAGCCGGATTCGACTGGGTGCCGGAATGCCTTTAAGCACAGCTTCCTTAGAAGACCAACTCCGACTGCTGCGGGTCGATCCTTTATTTGACAATGTAGAAGCCAGCCTGCGGGCTGGGGATAATGAAGGCGAGAGCATTCTGATCGTCAGAGTCACGGAAGCTAATCCGTTTCAATCTAGCTTTAGCTTTGACAATTACTCGCCTCCGAGTGTCGGTTCTGAAAGATTGGGAGTTAGTTTGCGGCACCGCAATGTAACAGGAAATGGCGACGAACTTGCAGCGGCATATTACCGATCGCTCGGCGATTCAGATGTGTTTGATTTCAGCTATCGCATCCCGCTAAATGCGATGAACGGCACTTTGCAATTGAGGGCGGGCCCGAACCGCAATAGTATTGTACAAGCACCTTTTGATGTTTTTGATATTTCGGGGAAATCGCATTTATTTGAATTAAGTTACCGCCAGCCGCTGCGGAGAACGCCGATCGAAGAATTTGCCTTGTCTGCGGGTGTTACTTATCAGACGAGCAGAACTTTTGTCGCCGGCGTACCGACTCCTTTCGGCTTAGGGCCAGATTCCAAGGGTGTTACGACGACGACTGCTATTAAGCTGGGACAGGACTACATTCGGCGCGACCCCCAGGGGGCTTGGGCGGTGCGATCGCAATTTACGATCGGCACTGGCTTGTTTGATGCGACTCAAAACGAAGGTTCTGTCCCTGACGGACAATTTTTTAGTTGGCTGGGTCAAGTGCAGCGAGTACAGCGATTGAACGACAAACATTTATTAATTTTGCAGTCAGACTTGCAGCTTTCAGCTAATAGCTTGTTATCTTCGCAGCAATTTGTAATTGGTGGCGGGCAATCTTTGCGGGGCTACCGCCAAAACGTCCGTTCTGGCGATAACGGCTTCCGAGTTTCGATCGAGGATCGGATTACTTTGCAGCGCGATGCAGCGGGAAATCCCCGACTTCAATTAGCTCCTTTTTTTGATGCGGGTACGGTGTGGAATGTTGCCAACAATCCCAATAAATTAACGAATCAAACATTTCTAGCAGGTTTGGGTTTAGGCGTCATTTGGGAACCGATACAGCGCCTGAACCTGCGCCTAGATTACGCTCTTCCGTTGGTGAGAATTAGCGATAAAGGCGACAACCTGCAAGATAACGGCATTTACTTCAACCTAATTTATACACCGTAAGGAGAGAGGGGGATGGAGAGAGGGGCAGAGTGGGAGAGTGGGGGAATGCCAGTTGAAGAAAATATTTCATTCAACATCTGACAAATGACTAACGACTAATGACAAATGACAAATGACTAATGACTTCTTCATCGGATATTAATCGCCGACTTCCCCGACAACCTCCGCAGCAGCTTGAGTTTCTAGCCAGAGAGCGAGCAGCAATCGCTCCGCCCGATCGCTCAAAACAGTTGCAAACACGCCCTGGGCGCCCTCAGACTCTCCAATCCACGTACCGCGCAGAGTGACTTCAACAAAATCAGCATCAGCAACACAAAGGTCGATCGAATCAGTATCATCTCGGCGGGCCTCAGATTCCAACAGAGACAGCGCCGGCAAATTCGCGGGCAGCAAAAATGCCGCAGTGCTCGGTTCGACGCTGATGCTTTGACCAACTCGCATAGCCAGCACAACTCGCAGCGCCACTAACTGTTCGGGAGATTGAGCCAAACGCTCCAGGTTAAAGCCCGTTTCAGTGTAAGTCAACTTCAGCATATTGACAGCCCTAAATTTGGAATTGAAAATTTGTCAGTAGTCAGTAGTCAGTAGTCAGTAGTCAGTTGACTGTTGTCAGTTTGCTTAGAAAAGGCTCGAAGGGTAATCAGCAGTCATCAGTCCTTAATGATTAGGATTTTCCGACGCTCCTAAACACACAGACGAAGGATAGGGCATTTGGTTCAGAGAAGCCCTGGCAGGGGAAATAAAATTTTTTCGATCTCGATCGATATCGAGAATCTTTTCCACTTTCCAATTACCAATTCCCAATTCCCAATTACCAGTTACCAATGACAACTGAGAACTGTCAACTGTCAACTGTCAACTGTCAACTGACTAATGCCCTATTCCCCAATTTGGTATTCGTGCCAAAACATTTCGGCAAAAGCAACAGTGGGGTGAATGGGAGCCTTTGGCTTGGTTCGCAGAGGCATTTGAGCTTCTATGGGAGTTCTGTCGCCCTTACGAGAGTTACACCGTTCGCAAGCAGTCACCACGTTGTCCCAAGTATGCAGCCCGCCCTTCGATCGAGGCATCACGTGATCCAGCGTCAAATGCCGGTTGCTGCCGCAGTATTGGCAAGCATGAGAGTCTCGGCGCAGAACTTCCCGGCGATTGACCGGCGGAACTTTCCACAGCCGTTCCCTGTTACCAAAAGTCAAGCGGATTTGTTCGGGTACGTGGATGCTGGTGCTGGGCGATCGCACTACATAGCCATTGCCGGTGCTAAAATCCAGAGGTTCAGCCTTGCCTGTTACCAAAAGTACGATCGCCCGTTTGATGTTGACACGGCTCATTGGTAGGTAATTTTGAGAAAATACCACAACAGATTGCCTCAATACATCAGTTACTACGGTCACGGCTTGCTCCTCCTCGTTTGGATTTTAGATTTTAGATTTTAGATTTTAGATTTTAGATTTGGAATACTTCCCAGCATTGGCTACATCTAGTTTTCGCTAGTTCCCCAAGCCTTGCCAAATTGCTCCAATCTCCAATCAAATGCCCCCGCTTCTCCTACGAGTGAAGCGGGGGCCAGAAAAACTGCTTTCATGCAAATTTTCATCTTGTGTTGGTACAGTCGTTTAGCTGTACCTCCCGCTTCGCGTATCTTTATGATGTGGCCGTGCCACTTCCAGACCGTCCCGGTCTACCTCGTTGTCATTAATTTCTGCAATTAGTCCTAATCCACTATAACCGGGTTTAATTGGGCTTGTCCCAGCCCACGAGGTCGCTGTGAGGCTCGCCAAACCCGTCCCAAAGACTTGCCGTGAGGACTCAGCGCCACCCCTGGGGCGATCGCACTTGAGTTGATAAGTAGAATAGGTGGGGAAAAATTTCACAGTAGGCAGAATAGTGATCTGAGACCTTTAAATCTAGCTTTAAACATACTACACTGATATTACAGATATGTCCACCCGTCACGGAGAAAAATTATGCATACCCTACCTAGAACCTCAACCACCGAAATGGAAGTCACCAGCATTCGACTCGAAAAAGAGCTCAAAGAGAGACTTAAAGAGCTCGCCGGCAATCAAGGCTATCAAGCTTTGATTCGAGATTTGCTCTGGAATTACGTGCAGCAGAAGTCTGGAGAGTATCGCCAGATGTTTTGTCGATCGGATATTCGAGCCAGTATTAATGCCACAGCACAGCAGGAAGAACGCTGCGCGCTTACAGGAGAGTTGATCCGACCCAATGAGCCGATGTTATTAGGCCTGACGATGCACGGGGAAATGGTGCCGCTGAGTATGGGGAGTATGGGCACTCTGCCAGGATAAACGAGTCGATCGAGAATTTGTCGGTCGCGATCGGCCTGGGGCCTTGACCCCAGGCGCTGAATATCAAATCCCGAAGCGTTTGAAGAATATTTATTTAAGGAACCACGAAGACGCTCCGTGCACGAAGAAAGATCCTAGAAGGAAGAAGATAGGCAATGTTAGCAGTTGGGGAGTGTGGTAACGCCGCTCCGGAGGCTCGCCGACGCGCGACAAGAGTGCTAAACTTTCCCTCGGGCGTGGCGACAGAGGGTAAATTTGATGGAAAAAATTAAGGTAATGCTGAAAAACCGCTACTTGACTGCTGGGAGTTCGATCGTCCTTCTGACAATTATCGCCGGATGTGCCGCGACTGAATCGCCCCAACTTGCAACTCCCTCTCCTGTAGCTGAATCTTCCCCGCCACCGATTAAACCCTCTGCGCCGTTACCAGTCTCTGCTAAGAGTTCTGAAACCGCCACCAACACAAAAATCCAGCAATATCTCAACGCGTTGACAGCCCAAGGTTTTGCTAAAGAAGACCAAGGAATCTGGATACAATCGGGCAATACATTGCTAGCCAACTATCAAGGTACAGTTCCTCTTTCAGCCGCTTCAATTACCAAAGTAGCAACATCTCTGGTAGCGCTCCAACAATTCGGGCCAGAACATCAATTTATCACCTTAATCAGTACCAACGGTACTATCAAAAACGGCGTATTAAAAGGCGATTTAGTCATTGAGGGCAGCCAAGATCCTTTGTTTGTGTGGGAAGAGGCGATCGCCCTCGGCAACGCCCTAAATCAAAAAGGCATCAAGCGAGTCACTGGCAGTTTGATAATTGTCGATAAGTTTTACATGAATTTTGAATTAAATCCCCTGCAATCAGGAGAATTGCTCAAACAAGCATTGAACAGTCAAATCTGGCCCAGCGAAGCCGCCGCCCAGTATCAAACACTGCCTCCCAATACGCCGAAACCCCAAATAGTAATTGATGGTGCTGTGAAAGTTTTGCCAGCACGTCCCAGGGCCGTACCCTTAGTCAAACATTATTCTTTGCCCCTCGCGGAACTGATTAAAAAAATGAATCAGTACAGCAACAATCTCATGGCAGATATGCTAGCTGATACTGTCGGAGGCGCTAAAACAGTTGCACAAAAAGCAGCAGCAGCAACTGGAGTTCCTCCCGCCGAAATTCAACTCGTTAACGGTTCGGGATTGAGCGAAGATAACCGGATTTCTCCCCGAGCTATTTGCGCGTTGTTTATGGCTTTAGAACGCTATTTGCAACCTTACAGCATGACAGTTGCTGATGTTTTAACTGTAGTTGGCAAAGATAAAGGTATACTTTCAGAAAGACCACTGCCAAAATTAGCAGTAATCAAATCTGGCACGTTGGATAATGTTAGCGCTTTGGGCGGAGCGCTGCCAACTCAAAAGAAACAAACGGTGTGGTTTGCGATCGTGAATCGAGGGGAGAATGTCGAAGTTTTTCGCACTCAGCAAGAGCTGTTGCTGAAAAGCTTTTTGAAGGATTGGGGAGCTGTTCAAGCGTCACCGCCCGAATTAACGCCAAATCCTGCTAGAAGTAGGAAGGTGTCTCGCAACGAAATTGTTCCATAAAACCCGATTTGACAAATATCAACTCTGCGTTAAAAACTTGCGATCGTCTTGGTGCGGTTGAAAGCGCAGCAACGCCTTTTCGGCTGGGATCTATAAGCCCTCTCCGTAGCTGGAATATGCGGTGCGGTTGTTGTTTTGAGATGCACCGCAGGTGATGATGTTTTTGAATTTTATTGAGGCTTGTGCGATCGCCGAGGCTCTCGCTCCTTGATTATCGGCTGCTACAATCAGGATGTTGTTCTCAAGGGCGTATTGTCAACAACCAAGGTAGAGATCCAAAATGATTAGTTAACCAAAGTGCGATCGCCCGCCGTTGAGAAAAATGCGATCGCCCGATCGCCCTTTAACATCAACGACAATCACAGATTTCGCACAAAACAGGACTGTGCGGGATCTCCTGCTTTTCGCCAATCCGAGAACCCTTTGATTACCCGCCGTTGCTACAATCAGGATGGTGCGATTAAAGGCACATTGTTAACAACAAGGTCGAGATCCCGTAATTGAGAAAAGTGCGAGATCCTGCTGGGGTCGCTCTATTTTTTAACTTCTCTTGTTCGCAATCTTTGTTTCACACCTACTATCGCAATTCCTCCATCGAAGCTCCCAGCACTATCAAATTTGATCTCAATTACTACCTTTCCTGTCTCGTCAATATATCCTGATTTCTTATTAAGGTCTACCAGCGCCAGCCCCTCCGAAAATTCACTAATTGCATCAAACTTAGGTTCAATTAAATATTTCCCTGTCTTGTCGATCAAGCCTCGTTTGTCATTAACTTCCACGCCAGCCGACCCACCAGAGAAATTTTCCGCTCCCGAAAATTGAGGCGAAATTACAAACTTCCCTGTTTTGTCAATATAGCCGTATAGTCCATTTTCACTAATTCTGATAGCTGCTAAGCCTTCAGAAAATTCGCTGCCAGACTTAAACTGAGGTGGGATGACCAATTTTCCCGACAAGTCAATATAACCAGATTTTCCACCGATTTCTACCGCCGCTAGCCCTTCGGAGAAATTGCTAGCACGATCGAATTGGAGTCCAGTAATATACTCACCTAATGAGTTGATATATTCCCATTTAATAGGATTAAGACCCTCACAATCTAGAGTAGACAGGGAAACCATTGCTCGTCCATTATAAAATTCTCCACTCATGGCAAACTTAAAAGGAATAACAACCTTGCCCATTTTATTAATATATCCCCACTTTCCACCAGTAACACCCCCCATATAGCAACGCTGACCTCCCATACCCACTCGCATCAGTCCGTCTTGAAATTCAGCAGGATCGCTGATACCTCCGTGGTTGTCGCTATTATAAATGTAGTCGAAACTAGGTGCGACGATATAGTTGCCTGTTTGGTCAATTAAGCCATATTTTTGTTCGACTTCTACAACTGCTATTCCTTCTAAAAATTTAGTAGCGTAATCAAAGCGAGGTGGAATTACGTAACTTCCCTGTTTGTTAATATAACCATATTTATTATCAATCCTAACCATTGCCAACCCTTCTTGAAAACTATATGCTGCATCGAACTGAGGTGGTATAACATACTTGCCTGTGTTGTCAATATAACCTGATTTGTCGTTACTTTTGAGTGTGGCGACAGCTAACCCTTCTGAAAAATTGCTACTACCACCGTCAAATTGAAGTTCAATGACCACTTTACCTGTTCGATCGATGTATTTTACTTTATTGTCAAGTCGCACTAAGGCTAACCCTTCTGAAAAATTACTAATCCAATCAAATTGAGGTTCTACTACATACTTGCCAGTTTTGTCAATCAAACCAAATTTCTCAACTTCTGATTCGAGATTGTCAGACATAGCGATTTGAGCCATGAGTAAGAACACAATAACTAAACTGTAAATTAGGAACCGAAATTTTTTCAAGATTAACATGGTAATTCCACTAATGAATCTTACTTAATGTCTGTAATTGTTCGATAATCAAAGCCTAGGATCTGGGATGGGCTAAGAGGTCGTGGGTTCGGGGGTTTTTTGCTGGTGTTTGTGAGGTAGTCAACTTGCTGACTAATCTGCTTCCTGTTGAGAATTTTTCCCATCGCTTTATAACCGATACTGACAGATAAACGATCGGGTGTTATGCCTTTACTCACTAATTCTGCCATATGCTCCTGATAGTTTTTAACAAAATCATTGTACTGATCGCCATTTTTGTAAAGCTGTAAGTTGTATCCGCCATTAATTATCCCAGATTTCAACCAGTTGAGAACATCTTGATTTTGGTCGTTCAACGCATAACGAAGCAAATTAGCTGAAATGCTAAATGTGGTACGAGGAAGTGCTTTTTTGAGATTGGTCAGATTCTTAGTTAATGCCCGTTGAATCCAGCTTTTATCGTTGGAATCTTTATCAGCGGTGATTGTTGAGCGATGCAAAGTGGCAACCTCTGCTTCTGTGGCGGAGGGAATTCCCAAGCGATCGTCAAAAATAATCCCCTTCACAAAACTACCATATTTGTTAATGAAGTCCGTGGCTATATTTTGCAACTCACCCCACACGCTCGGATGCAGGAGGTCTACATAGGAAAAGCCACCATCACCTTTATAACTCAGCACTGCATTCTTATCGGGTACGCCACTGTAACGGGCCTGTTGAGCCGCTTTATACATCGGGCTAGAAGGTGCTGCTAGCCCACTCCCCTCAAACCAACCAATTACTTCAATATCTCTGGGTTTATTGGGATGTGCTCTGTGGTATTTATCTAGTTCATCTTTAAACTCGGCAAAAACATCTTGACCCGATAAACCTCGAATCATATTTTCTATACTATCCTTATATCTAAAAGTAGTCCCCTGTGTAGATAACACGTTCATGTAGACTTTTTTGATTGATGGATTGTTGATGATGTCTCGAAATATTTGGCGTCTTTGTTGTGGTGTTGTATTCAATGTACCAGTATAAGACAGCCAATAAGAGCCTATGTCTTGAGGAGGCCATTTTTCCGAACCAGGAGCACCAGGCCCGGCAACCCAATTATCTGGAGCATTATTAATTACCTTCTCAGATTCAAGCTCTTTAAAAGTACGACGCGGTGGTGTCCAGATATCCTGACTCGGCTTCGGAGGCTTCTGTAAATCGATCGGCACCTGTTTTTTCGGAGCCTTATTCAACCGCGGCGCTTCCCCAAATTTGGGTAGATCATTAACCTGTACCCCAGTTTTCTTCGGATCGAACCCTCCCCTTTTCGACTCTGATTCACCAGGCAAATACTTGCCATCTTTCCAACTAGACTTCGACCAACTCTCACTCCAATCATTCCTCCCATCATCCCAGACTGTCCCACTACGAGTCCAACTCCAACTGCTGCCATTACTGGTATAAACATTCCTTTTATTCACCGATTCTGAGTCGTAACCACTTATCGTCTCACTCCAACTGTAACCTCCCTTAAAGTAAGATTTGGTGTAACTCGAAGTCCAACTAGAATACTTGGAAACGTCACTCACTACCCCCTTACTATCGTAACTGCTGTCCCTCAACCATTTCTCGTAACTTGAGCTGCCATTTTCTTCTTTTCGACCATCTTTGTAAGTTGTGACTGTCTGTGAATTGCGAGTGGTTGAGGTATCGCTATTGCTAGACGAATTGGTATTGTTGCCTTCGGTACTGCCATTGCTTTTACTCGCAGTTATTGTCGATTCATCGCTGTTACTTTTAGTGGTATAAGTATCAGCTTTGTACTCGTTATCCCACTGCTCTTGATTTTCCCCATAGCTTTCACTTTCGTTTTTGGAACTGGGTTTTCCGGCACTGTTGCTGCTGGAAGAGTTCGACTTGTTGATTGAATAATTATCGCGACTGTGGTTTCTAGTTTCTCCCCCGTTTTTGTAACTTTCTGTGCTGTTGCCCTGAGTTACTGAGTAATTATTATCTCGATTGTTTCTCCAAGAGTTAGTACCGTTGCTGCTGTTTGTTTCCTGGGACTGATTTTGGGTATATGTGTCTGTGTTGCTCTTATTTTTTGACTTCCCGTCATCGTAACTGGTGTTGTAGTTATTATTTCCTTCTGAATAAGTATCCCGGGTGCTGCTGCCGACGGTTTTGCCGTTGGTTGTGGTATTGTTCCAGGTGTTGTTGGTGATTGAACGGTTGTCGCTGCTGTGGTTGGTTTTGTAGGGGCCGCTGCTAGTTTTACTGTTTGAGTTGGATTGATTTACTTCGGAATTCTCGCCGCTGTAAGTGCTGCTAGAATTGTTGCCGCTGCTGCTGGAAGTCCAGTTAATTTTTCCTTTTCTTTGGGTTGTACTGTTATCGCCAGAACTTCCATTGCTGCTGGTATACTGATTGCTTGTGGTGGATTTGGAACCTGACTCTTCTTGGGTTTGGGAGTTACTAACTCCATAGTTACCGTCGTATTTGCCGTCGGATTGAGATTTAGTGTTTCGGTAACTGTCGCCAGCACTTTTTTGAGTTTGTGAAGGACTGGTATAGTTGCGACTTGAACTCCATTTCTCAAGAGATGAGCTTTGGCTGTTTCCTGTGCCTTCGTATTTGAGTCGGTTTTGGCTTGATTGGGATTTATCGGTTTTTTCTATTGAGTAGAGGGAAAAGTTTTTATCTGTGTAGTCCCTGGCTGTGCTATTTGTATCTGTTGTTGTTTCATAGAAAGAGTTGCCGTTACTGTTGGTATTGGTACGGCTTTTGTTCCAGTTTGAATCTGTGTGTGAGTAGTTGCTATTGGTTTGAGTGTTTGTGCTCCTTGTACCGTTAGAGTTGCTGGTAGTGCTGGTTGTGTTTCGGGGTAATTGTGTGGTGTAGGAGCTGGTGCCAACATTGTAGTCTCCGGTTGAGGTGCTGGTGGTTTTTGGTTGGTTGGTTGTGCCGTTGGTTAATGCTGCTCTTGATGAGGGTTTGGCTGTGGTTGAGCTAATGTTTTCATCGGCACTGATTAGGGGTTTTATTAATTGTTTGGTGGCTGCTAATACTGGGATTGCGGGGATTGTTTGGGCGGCGGTGGCTATTGCTAATTCTTGGTTTAAGATGCCGTATCCTGTTCTTTCGTCCCATCCTGGTACGTCGATGTCTGTTGCTGTTTGCAGGAGGATGTTTTTGATTTGTTGGGGGTTGAGGGATGGGTTGGTTTCCCACATTTGGGAGATGGTTTTTGTGATAATGGCTGCTGCTATTGATGTGCCGCTTTTGGGTTGGGTTGTGGTTTCTGTTGTGCTTGGAATTGTGTCGGATACTAGGATGTCTAAGCCCTCTCCGTAGCTGGAATAGGCGCTGCGGTTGTTGTTAGAGGCTGCGCCCACTGTGATGATGTTGTTGAATTCTGTTGAGGCTTGTCCTAGGGCTGAGGATTTTGCCCCTTGATTGCCGGAGGCTGCTACAATCAGGATGTTGTTGTCTTGGGCGTACTTGAGTGCTGATTTTTCTGGTTCTGTCAATTGGTAGCGTGTGGTTTCTCTGCCATCTGGACTTATTTGGGTTAAGTCGAAGCTGAGGTTAACTACGGCGTTTGGTTGTTTTGATGATTTTGCTGCGTCTACAAATTCTATCAAGGATTCGTGCCAGTTGCCGGAACCTGTTGCTCTTCCCAACCAGATTGGTGTTTCGCGATTGTTTTTGTTTTTATCGCCGGCTATAATTTCAAGGATGGCGCTTCCGTGTTGGTTGCCTTCGTTTGCTTGGAGTAGGGGGTTGTTGTCGTTGTCGATTAAGTCTTTTCCGAGGATGATTTTGCTGTAGTCGATGTTGGGGTTGTTGGTGGTGAAGCCGGTGTCGATGATGCCGATTAGTGGTTGGGTTGGTTGGGGGGAATTGGGAGTTGTTTCTAATTCGGTAGTTGTGTTAGCAACTGGGTATTCGTTAATTTGGGTTTGGGAGTTGCTTTGGCTTTCGGGGATGATATGAAGAGAATTTTCTGGCTGATTATTTGCGGGTGATGCTATTTCTGGAATAACGGTTGTTTTTTCGGAGTTGGTGTCAAAGTTAGGGTTTGCATACTCGTCAATGGTTGTTTGTGAGTGATTGTCTGTGTAGGGAATGATATTTGCTGAGTCTGACGGTAGATAATTTTGAGTGGTGGCTGTTTCGGGAATATCGGTGAGGTTTTCCGAGTCGGTGTCAAAGTTGGCAATTATGTATTCTGACTCGGATGGTGGATGGTTGTCGGTGAATTCTGCTGCGGGTAATGTGCGGTTGAGAGTGTCAAGCTGTGGGGAAATTTCCTCATCATAAATTAGTGGGAAACTTTGATCGGTTTGGCTGGTAGTTTCGGTAATGTCTGCATTGACGGAGGTATTGGGGAGATTTAAGGAGATGTTTTGAATTTCTCCGGTGATAATGTCTGTTGCTGCTGCTGGTATTCCTGGTAATTCGGTGGTTTCTGTTTGGGTAGAGGCTGAGGGAATGGCTGTTGTTTCTGTTTTTTCACCTGTTATTTCGTCGATTGAATGAATAACTGCGACTGCTGATTGAGTGTTTTCTGAGATTGTTGGGAGTAGATTTGGGGAAATTGTCGCGTTTTTGGTTTCTGTGGCTGAGGAATCTGGTTTTACCTCGATAGGCTTTGTCGCAACAGTCGGGTTTTTGGTTTCTGTGGCTGGAGAATCTGGTTTTTTCTCGACTGGATTCGTCGCAGCAGTAGAAACACTCGTGTTTTGAGTTTCTGTAGCTGGAGAATCTGGTTTTACCTCGATAGGATTTGTCGCAGCAGTGGAAACTGTGGCGTTTTTAGTTTCTGTGGCTGGAGAATCTGCTTTTGTCTCGACAGGCTTTGTCGCGTTTTTAGTTTCTGTAGCTGGAGAATCTGGTTTTACCTCGACAGGCTTTGTCGTGGAAGTGGGAATTTCTGAAACTGTCGCGTTTTTAGTCTCTGTCGCTGGAGAATCTGGTTTTACCTCGACAGGCTTTGTCGTGGAAGTAGGAATTTCTGAGACTGTCGTATTCTTAGTTTCTGTGGCTGGAGAATCTGGTTTTGTCTCGACAGGCTTTGTCGCGTTTTTAGTGGCTGTCGCTGGAGAATCTGCTTTTGTCTCAGCAGGCTTTGTCGCAGAAGTGGGAATTTCTGAGACTGTCGTATTCTTAGTGTCTGTAGCTGGAGAATCTGCTTTTGTCTCAGCAGGCTTTGTCGCAGAATTGGGAATTTCTGAAACTGTCGTATTCTTAGTGTCTGTGGCTGGAGAATCTGGTTTTGTCTCGACAGGCTTTGTCGTGTTTTTAGTCTCTGTGGCTGGAGAATCTGCTTTTGTCTCAGCAGGCTTTGTCGTGGAATTGGGAATTTCTGAGATTGTCGTATTCTTAGTTTCTGTCGCAGGAGAATCTGCTTTTACCTCGACAGGCTTTGTCGTGTTTTTAGTGTCTGTGGCTGGAGAATCTGGTTTTACCTCGATAGGCTTTGTCGTGGAAGTGGGAATTTCTGAAACTGTCGTATTCTTAGTGTCTGTCGCTGAGGAATCTGGTTTTACCTCGACAGGCTTTGTCGTGTTTTTAGTGTCTGTCGCTGGAGAATCTGGTTTTGTCTCAGCAGGCTTTGTCGTGGAATTGGGAATTTCTGAGACAGTCGTGTTTTTAGTGTCTGTAGCTGGAGAATCTGCTTTTACCTCGACAGGCTTTGTCGTGGAATTGGGAATTTCTGAAACAGTCGTATTCTTAGTGTCTGTCTCTTCCGTACATTTACACTTTTCTGAAGTTGTATCTGCTGTTGTTGCGTTGCTGTCGGGAATTTCTGAGACTGTCGCGTTTTTAGTCTCTGTTGCGGAGGCATTTGGTTTGACTTCGGCGGGAGTTGTCACTGAATTGGTAATATCGGAAACATTCCCATTTTTTGTTTCTTCTGTGAATGTGCTGGAGTCTATTTTGATGTTATTGGTAGTTTCATATTTTGTATTGCTGCCAGTAATTGGATCGATTTGGGAGGTGGTTGTTGGGTCTTTTTTAGGTAGATTATCGATTGTCGTTCCGGGATTTTCAATCAGTAAAGCGTCTATTTCTGTTATTTTTATCTGTGAATATGTGCTGCTATCAACTGATAATTGGCTTTTGTTCAACAATTCTGGACTGATGTTACTGGTGTCTAATTCGCTTGGTTGTATGTTTTTTGTGGGGGGGGGGAAATGATTAGTGCTGGTAATGTTTCCTAACTGTGTCTTTTCTGTGTCAGGAATTATGGATGTGCTGGTAGTTGTGCTGGGGGTGAGTGAGTTGATTGATAACATTCGCTGGCTCCCTGATTTTTCAAATGTTAATGCGTTTCCTTGGACATTTAAGGATAGTATTGACTTTTGTTTCTTGGAATGTATTTGTCAACGATCTAGTTTTATGCAGCGTGAATATAAACGCTACACTCAGCGTTAAACTGTCATTTGCGCTCTGATGATCGACGCTCTGATGAAGTAAATGTTTGTGCCGATCGCTCTTTTTGTTGTTGTCGGCTGTTTTGTTGCTTTTTTGAGCTTACTAATAACTGTTATAACGTGTCAATAGCTGTCCGGCATCTTTACGAAAGTTTCACATACAGCGGATTTCACGTAGGTGAAGCAGGTAGGAATTGGTAACTATCGTGGCGGTGTTCTTGTAGTTGTGCTGATTCGCCCCCGTACCCGCCCTGATGCGCCCCGTACTTGCACTGATTCGGCTTTATACTTGCGCTGATTTGCCTCCGTGCTAGCCCCCACACGCTTAATATATTCCGAGCAACGACTGATGTATGAAACATCGCCCCAGAACTTAGGAAGTCGGAGGGGGACTTACTGAATGAGGGGTTGAAACTGTTGATATTTTATGTAATTAATATCGTGAAAAGTGCAATATTTATGAGCGTTCACGCCTCGGTCGATAAATCTTTATCACAAAAAAGCAGTCTTTTGAGTAATACTAATGATTGACAAGTGGAACTAATTTTTATTTTTTTTGCCAATGAAGACGTTATCACCTTTTAATCGCGCACATCCCTTTTTTAACTATCGAGTTGCTCTTGTTCTCAGCATTATCCCCATTTTCTTTGTCGGTTTAAGCAGCGAATTTTATTCTGGGCCCGGGCGAGAGTTTTTTAACGATTATTTTGGTGATTTTCTTTACCAAATTTTCTTGATTCTGCTAATTGTTTTGATGTTCCCGCAAGTTGAGCCGAGCAAAATTGCGGGGGGAGTTTTCATTTTTAACTGCATAATTGAATTTAGCCAACTGTGGCGGCCTGCTTTTTTACAAGCTATTCGCGCTACATTATTCGGACGTTTGTTCCTGGGTAGCGGTTTTTCTTGGGAGGATTTTATTGGCTATTTTTTGGGATGTACTTTGGGATGGGTTTTGGTGGTTTGGCTGAAACGGAAAATTAGTTGGTAGGGTGCGTCAGCAGAGAGATGTTGATTTTGCAGCTACAATAATGCAAGCTGACGCACCCTAGGAATACAAACCAATTTATTAATTGGGTGTTTTTGCTCTAGCTACTACGATGCCGATCGCACTTTCGACTCTGCTAATATATCTGTGCAAGTCGTAAGCAACTGTCACAGCCCCAGCCGGCGAAGCGTGAATGAAGCCGAGATTCCCGTCTGCATTCCTGTACACAAAACCCGTGTGGGTGACATCGAGTCCTTTGACATCGGTGGCTACCGCTACAATATCCCCAGGTTTTAACTGGGAATAAATACTTTTTATCTGATTGGTGGGGATGTAATTAACAGTTGTTTTGGCTAATTCTGCTTCAACACCCACAATGCACTGATAAGTCGCTTCGTCTTTCACCATTTGCGGGTAGCTGCTGCGGTGCTGGCTCATGAAGTTTAGTTGTTTGTTCATGGGTACTCCGCCCAATTCAACGGTGATGTTTTCTACGGTTTGCCGTTTTTGATTGTCGTTAATCCATTCTGAAAAATAGTGCAATCTGCTGCAATAACCGTTGAGTTTACCGTTTAAATACCGCTGTGATTCTAAGCGATTTACAAAATTTTGATAGTCGTAATCTTTGACTGCTACACCTCTGGCGATCGCTACCACTGTTTCGACAAACAAAACGCAATCAAATTGATTCAAGGTGACGATTAACTTTTCTTCGCCGGATTTGTCGAGCAAACCTTCGGTGTAGGGTTTTCCGAGGAAATTATCGGCGATCGCCTGTACGATTTCTCCCAGCGGGCGATCGGGCAAATTTTGTTGCTTTGCATACTGTACAACTTTTTCAAAACGTGCTATGTCTTCGGGTATGGCAGCGGTATGTGTCTCGGTAATCCTCTCGGGATTACTTGAGTCCGGTCGTCCCGCCAACACCTCCAGCAATTGGGAAGAGGAAATTTCGGCTAAATGGTTGAAATCCCAAAACAGAGTCGGCAAACCCAAAACAGTTTGGTTTTTTGTTGCTTCGGGATTTTCGCTTTCTCCCGTCAACTGAGTCGCTGCATCCTGGCCGTGTTTTTCTGTTTGTGTGGAGATAACTTCTGTGCCTGCTGGCTGGGACCCAAATGCCCAAACATGAGGTATCAAATAATTATTCGTGCTGGCGATCGCCAATCCTAAAACAGCCAGACTCCAAAAATTTCTCATGTTTTTTAAAGAATTTTGCTTCAACTCAGTGTTATCCTGAAATTTTTACAATTATAGAAGTATCAATCAGCCTGGAAGACAGCTAAAATCGGCAACAGCGGACTCGATCGACACACTTGTCATTTAGATGCCGACCTATTATAAACTGATCGTGCGAGTTTGATACCAGAAGACTGTAATGCAAATAGACCGACGACGACGCCAGCGATCCATCGAGCCCCGCAGCCCAATCAACCCCAGACGCCCCAGCAGCGATCGCCCAGCCCCGTCGCGGCGTCAAACTGCCGTGAAGCCCAGCTATCCCGTAGGGAATCGCCCAGCCCCGTCGCGGCGTCAAACTGCTGGCCCAGCCCCGTCGCGGCGTCGAGTCAGGGCTAAATTTTCGCGGTTAAAATACCGTAACATCATGTGTTTAATTGCGGGGGCGCTGGCGATTGGTTGGATTCTCACCATACCCTTCAGAAGCCGCCCTCTCCCAGAACCTCCAGTGATTTTGACTCAAGAGGCTTTGTCGCCGCCGACAATTGAAGCATCGGAAAATTTAGTCGATCGTCAAAGCGAGCCTACCTTCAGCTACAACATTAAAACACCTCCCAATCCTGTTTACTCTCAAGAATTGCAAGGGATTGTTGATGAAGCTGTGAAGATTGCAACCAACAAAGGATTGCCCGCAGAATCGCTATCAATTAGTTTAATTGATGTCAGCAATTCCAAAAACCATACCTTCGCCGGATATCAAAATCAAACTCTCAGATTTCCGGCTAGCGTTGCTAAGTTATTTTGGATGGCTGCCTTTTATTCAGCCATGGAAAAAGGCTTAATTACGGAAAGAGAATCTGCCTTTAAGAATGACCTAGAACAAATGATTCGCATCTCCAACAACGATGCGGCTAGCAGAATAGTAGACCAAATTACAGCTACAGAATCCGGCGGACAGCTCGCAGGAGAACAGTTACAAACATGGCTGAAAAAACGTAATCAAATTAACACATTTTTCCAGTCAGCCGGCTACAACAATATTAGTATAACTACCAAAAATTATCCCATATACTATTTAAGGCAAGAAGAGCCAATCGGTCGCGATTTGCAATTGCGGGGCGATCCTTCTCAGCCGATTCGCAATCAAGTAACTACTGACCAAGCCGCCAGATTAATGTATGAAATATATACAAGACAAGCTGTTTCGAGTATTGCCAGCCGCAAAATGGCTTACTTGCTGACGAGAGATTTAGACCCTAAGGTGTGGAAAAATGACCCTAACAACTCGATACAGGGATTTATCGGCGAATCTTTACCAACTAATATTTATTTTGGTTCCAAAGTTGGCTATACTTCTCGTTCCCGTACCGAAGCTGCTTTTGTCAGAACTTTAGACGATCGCGCGATTTATATTTTAGTCGTTTTTGCCGACAATCCGGCTTATGCCCAGGACGAAACAGCTTTTCCGGCGATTTCGCGATACGTGTTCGATCGGCTCAACGCTCGCGGCCCGGGTAGCTCAAAGTGATATGATGTGCGATCGAACAACCAAAATCAAATTGGTTTGAGCGTTCGGACTTTATACTAAATCCGAGTTAGGCATCTCCTTTATGATTCGGCGGTTGAAACCGCTTCTATACAAACGAAGCCAGCCTCCGCGGGCTAAGAAATAAAGGGGGTAGAAATCCCGGATTTGGTATTAGTCCTGAGATGAAGAAGGACTAAAGTCCTCACTACAAACCAATTAATTAGGTTTGTAGTGAGGACTTTAGTCCTTCTTGATTCACCATCGCAAAAACAATTTAACTGGGGCGAAAGGATTCGAACCTCTGAATGGCTGGACCAAAACCAGCTGCCTTACCACTTGGCGACGCCCCAATGTCTTAACCTTCATCATCTTAACATTCAACCACCAGAATCTGTCAAGCATTTTGACAAGAAAACTTAAAAAATGTTTTTCCAACCGATCGCCTGCGGGTTTATTGCTTGAGGCCCACGGGGCGATACAGCGGGATCTCTATCCTGAACTCGGCTCCCTGTCCTGGTTCTGAGATACAAGTCAAAGTGCCGCCGTGTTTTTCCACCACAATTTGGTAGCTGATCGACAAGCCGAGTCCGGTGCCCTTACCTACTGGCTTGGTGGTAAAGAAAGGGTCAAACAAGCGCAATTTGGCTTTTTGGGCCAATCCTGGCCCGTTGTCGCGAATCCGAATCACGGCAAGTTGACCGATCGACTTTCCTGACTGACGATCCTGGGAGTCACAGGGCACCACCGCCGTCGAGATGGCGATCGTCTTGGGTGCGGGCTGAGGTTCCAAAGAGTCGATCGCGTTCCCCAAAATATTCATAAATACTTGGTTGAGCTGTCCGGGATAGCACTCTACCTTCGGCAAAGCGCCGTAGTCTTTAATTATCTCAATTCCCGGTATCAGCCCGTTTGACTTCAAACGGCTCTGCAAAATCAGCAGCGTGCTGTCAATCCCTTCGTGAATGTCCACCGGCTTCATCTCGGCTTCGTCGTGCCGCGCGAAGTTCCGCAGAGATAGGACTATTTGGCGGATGCGTTCGGCTCCCATCTCCATGGAAGACAGAATTTTCAGCAAATCCGGCACTACAAAATCAATATCGATTTCTTCGCTTTTGTCAAGAATTTCCGGGGCCGGCTCCGGGTAGTGCTTTTGATACAAGCGCAGCAAATCCAGCAGATCCTTGACGTACTGCTCGCAATAAGTCAAGTTGCCGTAAATAAAATTAACGGGATTGTTGATTTCGTGAGCAACGCCGGCGACCATTTGACCGAGAGAGGACATTTTTTCGTTTTGGATGAGCTGAGCTTCTTTCTGCTGCAAACTCTGCAAAGTTTCGGTGAGTTGGCGGGCTTGAGTTTGAGCGGCTAAGGCGGCTGCTCGGGTTTGGGCGTAAAGTTCGGCTTGGTCGATCGCGATCGCCAGTTGATCCACCACCGCTTGCAGCAATTCCACTTCGCTCGCCGCCCAGGAACGGCTGCTGCTGTAATGGTTGCAAACTACCGCCCCCATTTGACCCGAGCGAGTCTTGAGCGGCAACAGCAGCTTAGAAACAATCCCAGCATCGGTCAAAAAATCTCGTGTGAGGGGTTCGATGCAGGGTGCTGTAGCAGCGTCGCCGATCCGCAGGGTTTGGCGGTGGCGAATTTTCTCGGCTAGCAGGGTTACTTGGTCGATCGGATATTCTGCGAGCCGCTCCTTGAGTTCGGGATTTGCCGCCTCGTGGGTCATCGCAAAGCTCGGCTGTCCGTGTCGCGATACTGAATACCACAAAAAGTAACACTGGTCAACCTGCAACAAGTTGCGAATCTCGTTAACAGCCGTATCTAAAATTTTGTCGAGGTCGAGGGAATTTCGCATCTGGCTGGCGAGGCCAAACAGCAAGCCTTCGCGGCGGCTCAACAATTCTTGTCGGGCCTTGAGGCGATCGATCGCTACGGCGAGGGCGTTAGCCATCCATCCCAGAACTTCTAAAGCTCCGACGGCTAAGGCTTGGCTGCTAGACAGAGCCATCACTCCCACTAGCCGCTCCTCCACAATCAGCGGATAGGCAATGGCCCAAAGGGACGGCAGCGAAAGCAGGAACACCGGAGCTGCTGGGATTTTTCCCAGTTCGGCTCGCACCCAATCTTCTATTTCCGCTTCCCACTCTTGGCTGCTGAGTCCTGAAGTCGCCTGCAATTCTAGCCGCTCTGTCTGGGGGTTGAACGTCCAGATACTCGCCCCAGAGGCGTCCATATCGTCTACCATTGCGTCGGTGCAGCGGCTGAGGGTGGCCGATATTGTCCCGCCTTGCCGGAGGGCTGCACCGATTTTTGCTTGCAGGGTTGCCAGGGGCGATCGCTCGCTCAGCAAGTCTGGCGTTGGCTGGCCTAGGGGCGATATTTCGGGGATTTCTTTGGTATCGTACCCGATGCAGGCTGAAGTTTCGGGCAAATCAGGAGATTTGCCTGTTTCCCCCAGCATCGCGAGCTTTGGTGTGGGAAATATTCTCGTCCTGCTCTGTGGCGTCTGTACTGCCCACAAAAAGTCCTGGTTTGAGCGAGCTAATTCCGAGATTTGCTGCTCTTGGGAGGTGATATTTTCTAACTCTGCTGCCTCTTTCTGCGCTTTGACTAATTGCCAGCGCAGCTCTATTAAATTCGCAACTTGCCGCGCCAAAGTTTGCAGGCTGTCAATGGTTTCCTTTGTCAAGTCTTTTGGTGCGGAGTCCATCACACACAGCACTCCCAGCATCTGTCCGCTTGAGGTAACGACTGGGATGCCGGCATAAAATTTCACGAAGGGATCGGAAACCATGAGCGGATGATCGATAAATCGCACATCTGTGGAAGCGTCTGGGACAATGACGGCGGCGGGCGGTTCCCGGAAGGAATTTGCAGGGAGCGCGGTTGCTGGTGCGGGAGCAACCGCAGGTTTTTGCAGGGAATTTGCCCGGTCACATTCCGAGAGAGAGTTTGAGCTGATGGCTATATCTGCCGGAGTTGGATCGCTCGCACGATCGCAAAAATTTAGGTAACGGTGGGCAAAAGTTCGATCGATACCTAAGAGCGACTTCAACCAGTGGCGGCTAGCATCAATCAAGCTCAAAAAAGCAATAGGAGTTCGGCTCACTTGAGCTGCCAAGCCCACCAAATCGTCAAAGCAATCCTCCGGAGCAGATCCCAAAAGTTGATACAAGTTGATGCGATCGAGATCGAAGACTTTTTTACCAAAAGACAAGGGTGCTTTCATCATGTATAACTGCCCATCTAATTGCTGGCAACCGCCATTCTCAATACTGACCGATAAAAACGAGCTATGAATTTTGTCCAGGGAGACTACTGTAGGCGCAAGTCTCGCCCAGACTGCTTGCGCCAACTCGGGCCTACCTTTTGACTGACATGAAAACTTTTGAGTTATGGGAGTTAGAGAGCACCACAAATCTAATACTGTAGAAAGTATACTTCGAGTTGACTATGCTTTAGAATGCCTCCGGCTGGGTGAACCGTATTGCCTCGGTTGGGAGGAAGCACCCTTCAAAAATAAATACCGCATACCTTACATAGAATTTCATAAAAAGTTTAATTGTATTTTAACAGACTTATCTAATCGTGGGTAGCAGGGTTGCTGGTAGATTAAAATAATTGGTTTGTGCCACAATACCAGTGCGGTTTACCGGGCTGTGCGGCACGTAGCTCAACTACAGTCAAAAAATGAACTACGAAAGATTACCCAAATGTTAAACTTTGTAACAATAGTTGTTCAAACTCCAGCGTCGAGGGTTTCTGGGATCGGATGCACATTTGGCAACTCTTGTAATCGCCGATCGCCCCCTCTGGCAATCCCTATTTTCGAGTTTGAGGGCAAAGAAACAGGGCTGGGGTTTCTACTAACGCTCGCGTCAAGGTTGGCAGTTATTTCGTAGAGGCAACTCTCAAAAATTGACCGACCCAAAAATGGATGCAAGCCCCCGACACTCATCAAGATTTAGATCCCAATTTTAGAGATATAGCCGAGTCTCAAAAAGATTAGGTATGTCTGATAATGGGTAATGGGTAATGGGTAATGGGTAATGGGTAATGGGTAATTTTACCCTCGCGCGCGTTGCCGAAGGGGGGTAAGAAAGCACTACACCAGATGCCCAACGAGCCTTGCTGTTTATTGATTGCCTTTCTTTCATTACCGATTACCGATTACCGATTACCAATTACCGCAAACGTCCGCGAATCTTTCTGAGAAATGCTATAAGTTTCCAGCTTCCAGATTCATCAGTGGAGGAAATCTAAAATTATTCAATCTCAAATCGAATGACGGCGGGAATTATGTTTGCTATTTTCAAGAAATATAAATAAACCGGGAGAATCATATGTCTGCAAATAGCAGTCAAGTACCAACTATTTTGGCAGTTGATGATAGCGTTGTGATGCAAGGACTTGTCAAACAAGCTTTAAGCAAAGAATTTCGAGTTCTGGTGACAGACAATGCAGTGGACGCCTTGTCAACGATTTATCACGAACAAATTTCGGTTTTGTTGCTTGATGTTTCGATGCCTGGAATTGACGGATTGGAACTCTGCCGGACGGTGCGTAGCTTGCCTCAATTTCAGAATTTGCCGATCGTCATGCTGACAGCCAGAGATGGAGCCTTTGATAAGGTACAGGGACGTTTGGCGGGAGCAACCGAGTATCTTACTAAGCCGTTTGATGCTGAGAAGTTGCGCGAAGTAATTGGTAAGTTTATCAATCTAAAATCATAAAATTTACCCGCCCTACATCAAAGAAACAGTCCTTTATATGTAGGGTGTGCTGCCAGCACCAAAAGCGCTAGAATCCGCGAGTAAAACCTTATTTGATTAGTTGCTAATTCCCCTACCTGATGTAAGTGCAAACCGCGATATTTTATTTAAATCCTAAAGTTTTAACTTCGCCAACAGCAGAGGAGCGATCGCGCTGACGGGCAAAATGTGCTGGGCCGCACCCAGGGCGATCGCCTCTTTCGGCATTCCGAACACAACGCAACTCGCCTCATCTTGAGCAATTGTCAAGCCGCCGACTCGGGCGATCGCTAACATACCCTCAGCACCATCTCGGCCCATTCCCGTTAGTAACACGGACGCCGCCCCGCGACCGTAAAAATTAGCAACTGACTCAAATGTTACCGTAACAGAGGGGCAATGTCCCGCGACAGGAGCAGCTTCCGAATAAATAAATCGTCCTTGAGCATCCAATTCTAAATGACGTTTTTCCGGCGGAAAATAAACAATACCAGCTTGCGGGAATTCCCCACAACCCGCTATTTTGACCGGCAGTTTAGATTCAAAACCCAACCAGTCAACCAATCCCTGCAAAAATCCCTCACTGATGTGCTGGATGCAAATTACCGGCACTGGTAAATTAGCCGGAAACTGCGAAATAATCGAGTGCAGCGCTTGCGGCCCGCCCGTAGACGCCCCCACAGCCAATAACTTAATAGTTTGAGAATTGAGATTTTTGCTGGATAATTGGTAATTGTGAATTGGTAATTGATGAAAATTTTGCCTGGGGCGGCGATCGCCTGTTTCGATTAATCCCAGCTTTTGATGCCGAGTAAATACTTTAACTCCCGACAAAACTTTGACTTTAGCGATTAATTCATTTGCGAGGCGATCGTAGTCAGACGCCAACCCGCCAATAGGTTTCGGGAAAACATCTAATGCACCTGCTTTCATCAGTTCAAAGACATTTTGAGTATCCTTTGCTTGGACAGAAGCACTAATGATTAAAATCGGTAGCGGGTATCTCTTCATCACTTCCTGGGTGAATTCTAACCCGTTCATTTGTGCCATATTCAAATCGGTACAGATGACTTGTGGCTGAAGTTTCGGGATTAATTCTAGCGCTTCTAAGCCGTTACAAGCCGTTCCCACAACTTGGATTTCTGGCGAACCATCCAAAATTCGCTTGAGAACGATCGTAGCTACTGGGGAATCTTCTACTAACAAAACTTTAATCGGCGATAATATCATAGGATTTAAGATTTTAAATTTTAGATTTTAGATTGTTTTCGGTAATTGGTGATTGGTAATTGGTAATTGAAAATCAGGATTTGAGCCTCATGACTTTTGACAATTCCCTACCCATTTTCCAACTAAACTAACCTTTTCAAAGTTTCGATTAATACATCTTGATTGAACGTACCTTTAGGAATATAAGCATTAGCCCCAGCATCAGCGCCTCTTTTTCTATCTTCATCCGAGGCCAAAGATGTCACCAAAATAATCGGTAACTCACTATATTCTTTTTGCTCTCGAATTTTAGCAGTCAGTCCCAAACCGTCCAAATTAGGCATTTGTACGTCAGAAATCAGAGCATCAAAATAGCGAGTTTTTAATTTGTTGAAAGCATCCAATCCGTCTACTGCTGTCACCACTTCATACCCTGCACCTTCGAGGATGCGCTTTTCTTGAGTGCGGGTAGCGATCGAATCTTCCGCTAAAAGTATAACTTGTTTGCGGCTGACGGTCTCAATGGGCGATCGCGCGCCAGCCACCCCGCGCGACAAAACTTGCTGGCGTACAGACTTGATCAAATCGTGGGGATTGAGCACCATACAAACTTCCCCCGTCCCCAAAATCGTTGCACCTGAAACGTTTCGCACCCGTTTGAGCAATTGACTTTGAGGTTTAATTACCACATCCTGTTCGTCAATCAAAGCATCTATAAATAATCCCAATCTTTCCTCCCCAACTTTCAAAACAATACAAGACATTTTCCGATCGTCTGATGTCAGGGATTCTCCCTCCGTTCTTCTCTTAAATTTTATCCAACTATCCGGTCTCTGAACGCGATATTTTTGCAGCAATTCTCTATTATTCACATCGAGTAAATCCGCCAAATAAGCTACAGATAGTGGTTGAGCCTCATAAATTATAGTTGCCTTAGATTCCAGGGAAAATATTTCCGAATTTACCACAAATTTTGCAGTTTCAATAAACTCTATTGGCAGCGCATAAGCAATACCATCAACAGCTACAATTAATACATTAGCAGTAGCTAGTGACGTGCCTATTTGCAGGCAAAAAGTGCATTCTTTACCGGATAAAGACTCAACTTGAATGCTACCTTTTAGTGCTTCAACATTCGTCCGAACTACATCTAAACCCACCCCGCGTCCCGAGATTTCAGTCACAAATGTTCGGGTAGAAAAACCCGGAGCAAAAATCAGCATTTGGATTTGGCTTTCTGTCATAACCGCGAGTTCTTCAGGCGTACAAATGTTGCGTCTTACAGCAGTTTGTTTAATGCGATCGAGATTCAGACCCCGGCCGTCATCAGAAATTTCAATGACTATATTGCTAGCAGTCTGGTAGCCTTTAATTCGGAGAGTAGCTGCGCGATTTTTGCCGAGATTTTCTCGTTCCACGGGCGTCTCTATCCCGTGGTCTATCGCATTGCGAATCATGTGCATTAAAGGGTCTTTCATTTCTTCTAAAATGCGTTTGTCAGCTCTAGTTTCTCCACCTTCAATGACTAATTCAACCTCTTTCCCTTCCCGCTTAGCCAAGTCTCTCACCGCTCGGGGAAATAGATTAAAAATAGTAGACAAAGGCAGCAATCTGAGAGTGCGAATTCCTGATTCTAATTCCTCGGCAATTAATTCGAGTCTAGTCGTATCTTCATCTACTCTAGTTTTCAATCGATTTGCTAGAATTCCCAAACGTTCTAAACTTTCTTCAGTACGCTGGTAATAACTCTGTAGCTGCACGATCAGGGCGTTTTGTTGAATACCATTTTTTTCGGATGCTATCTGATGAAAAACCAACCGATTCATAAAAGCTTCCCTGCTCCAATTTTCCCACAGATTGGTAAGTTTTTCGATATCGTTAAGTCGGTGAATTAGCCTAGTTTTGGTAACAGTTAGTTCCCCAGCTTGAGTCATTAAATCGTCTAAATTTTCCGTAGCAACGCGGATTGTTTCGATGCGGTAGGATGAGCTAGACGAAGCGGTAACATTTGTTTGGGAAGTCGGTGCTGTAACCGAGCCATTAGCGACAGATTTTTTTTGAGCTTGCAGCAGCAGTTCTTGCTCTGATTGTAGCGTCGAAACAGAGTAATTATTATCTAAGTTAGTGGGCCAATAAGTTTCACTATTGCTTTCGATTGGAGCAGTTTCCGAATCAGTAAATTCCGTTGTTATTAATGCTTCTTCTGGTATTTCTGAGGATTTTGGCTCTGCTGTGGGGGCGGCGGGCTGGGGCTTGTTAGAAGCGCCCATCATGCTAGCGAGGACGTAAAATGTATTGACACCAGAGTCTTTACCCGTTACGGCTTCGTCAACGAGTTTGCGGATGGCGTCTAAACCTTGGGAAAGTCGATCGCTAATCTCTGGATTTAGTTGAGTCTCTCCCCGCTTGATACCTCCCAAAATATGCTCTATTTGATGAGCTAAAGAGGCGACATTTTTAACCGCCAGCATCCCCGCATCGCCTTTAAGAGAATGGGTTTCCCGCAGCAATTCTTCTAGCTTAGCTGAGTCCCCGGGGTGTTGTTCCAAGTACAGCAATCCATCGTCGAGTTTCTGCAAGTGTTCTTCACTAGCAACTTTAAATACACCTCGGAGTTCTTCATCTTCAATCATAGGTATTTATTTGGGGAATTGGTAATTGGTAATTGGTAATTGGTAATTGGTAATTGTAATTGTAATTGGTAATTGGTAATTGGTAATTAATATTACCTCTTTCTTGTTGTTTATGACTAATGACTACTGACTAATGACTACTGACTACTTACTACTGAGGGCGGGCACGGGGGCACCGCCCCTACCTACTGACTACTGACTACTGACTACTGACTACTGACTACTGACTACTGACTACTGACTAATGACTAATGACTAATGACTAATGACTAATGACTAATGACTAATGACTAATGACTAATGACTAATGACTAATGACTAATGACTACTGACTTCTTAGACTACAGACTTAAGATTTAAAGCAGCTTGATTGAGTTTTTGAGTGCCTAGTTTGACTTGACTAATGCCGCTGATAGTTTGAGATGCAGTACGGTTCAAAGAGTTCATTTCATCAGCTACTTGCCCAATAGCGATCGCCTGCTGTTTAATATTCAAAGAAATTTGCTGGTTGCTAGCAAACACCAGATTGCAAGCTTCCCGAACCCCCGTAAAAGCTTCTGCCGTATCCTGCGCCGTTTTTACCCCAGCCACGACTATTTTGCGACTTTCTTCGGTTGCTTTCACTGTCGATTCGATCGCGCCCTTAATCTCTGGAATAATACCATTAATCTTTTGTGCGGCTTGTTGGCTTTCATCTGCTAATTTACGAATCTCGCTGGCTACCACCGCAAAACCTTTGCCATACTCCCCAGCTCTCACTGCTTCGACAGCGGCATTCAGAGCCAGCATATTTGTCTGAGCAGCTAAATCGCTAACTAAGTTTGCCAAAGCCGAGATATTACCAATCTGACTCGTGCTATCCCCCAAGCGCTGATTTTGTTGAGAAATTGCTGTCACAGCTTGTCTGAGACTCAGCATTTGATTGAGAGTTTGGTCAACCATTTGAGTACCTTCTTGGGCTAGTGTTAAAGCTTGGAGAGCTGCTGCTGCAACAGCCTCAGCTTGCTCGGCTGTGTGTCGAGAAGATATGCCCAATTTTTCTAGAGTTGCAGTTGTTTCATTGACAGACAGAAATTGCTGGCCCACTACTTGCTCTTGCTGGTTCATATTAGATAATATTTGCAGGGAAAATGACGATATTTCGTAGATTATTCCTCGGATCAGCTTAATTAGTTGTTGCAGGACAATAAATCCTAATGCCAGTACAGTACCTAGGGAAAATACAGTAATAAGAGTGGCGATTTTTTTTAAAGCAAAAACTGAAGCAAAGAGCGATTTTTTTTGTGCTTCATTGACAATTACCACAAAATTTTTGTGGCTGTCTTTTGTCAAAAATACTGTATGGTAACCAATCACTAAGTCACCGACATCAATATTTCCTTGGCCGCCAGAAAGAAGTAGATTCACTATCTCTGCTGAATAATCTTTTGTGATATTTTCATTTGTTTTTATTTCCGAGCCCCATTCTTTTTTAGGATTGGGATGGTATATATAGTTACCTTTTTGATTGAATATAAAAGCTTGCTCTGAACCTTCGTGATTGATATTTTTAACTATATCGATCAAATTCTGCCCGAAGGAATTAGCAATTAAAATACCTTTTCTTTCTCCTTTGGCATCAAAAATTGGAGTAGCGTGGCGAATGGTTGGCTTGTAAGGAATTTCTATTTTACCGCGCTCCTGATTCAGATTGAATTGGGACACATAGATTTCTCCAGCTTTGATATTCATGGTTGCCGAAAAATAATCTCTATTAGCTTGATTTTGTAGTTGGGATTCGGGAATTATTTTGATTTGTTTTCCATCATAATTTAGGCGCACGAGTTCATTACCTTTCTCATCTATGTAGCGCAACTGCATATAATATGGCTTGACTTCCATCATTGATGAAAATATAATTTGCATTCGCTGTGCCAAATTTTGATAAGTTGAATTAGTTTCTTTGTCTACTCCATTGCCCTCTTTGGCTCTAATCATTCCTTGAATAGGGGGAGATTTGCTGAGAATTAAAACATCGTAACTGATATTTTGCAAATTGTTAACGATTTTCTCTCCGCTAGAAGCTACACTTTCATCAAGATTGCTTAATGCTAAAGTTTGCAGTGCTGCTGCGGAAGAAGAAATTCCATACCAGCCTACCAGAAATACTGGAATCAAGGTACTTAAAATTAAAAGCAGTAGCACTCGGTGTTGGATTTTTTGGAAAAACTTATTGAGCATGGGTAATTAGGAATTGGTAATCGGTAATTCGGAATTGGTAATCGCTAATGGGAAATAAATTTTATTTATTGATGATAAAAATTGCCTCTGTTTACCCGATCGCCTGCTTGCTCGCGACTTCTCCGAAGATCACCTGCCTTTGATGTAGCCTTTATAGCAGTTGACCTGGGACAGTTGACAGAAGAGCGCGAAAAGCGACTTGCCCGCCCGCGAAGTCGAGGGGAGTCGAAGAGTGGACAGCTTGCGCGCTGAGCGACTTGCCCCGAGCGAAGTCGAGGGGAGTCGAAGAGTTGCTTCGTCAAGGAAATCAAACGGTTTCTGCTATGGGCTCTAGGCTCTATTCATCAGGTTATTTATGTCCTCACCGCTGTGGCGATTGCTATAATATAGTCTTTGATGCCCTCTTCCTTCCACTACACTGCTGATTTTAGATTTTGTGCTGCATGGTTGAGCTGAGAAATGCCGAGTTTGACTTGAGAAATGCCGGAGGCCGTTTCCCGGGCGGCGAGGTTGAGAGAGTTGACGGCTTCAACTACATCCTGAATGGCGATCGCCTGATTTTTGGATGTAACAGAAATTTGTTTGCTATTCAAAGCAATGCGATCGATCGCCGAGGCGACTCCAGCAAATGCGTCGGCAGTTTTGCGGGCAATTTTCACGCCATTTTCCACTGTTTTTGTGCCGTCATCCGTCACTGTTACTGTCGAACTAATCGCTTTCTGGATGTCGGCAACTAAGGCATTAATTTTGCTGGCAGATTCCTTACTGCGATCGGCTAATTTGCGAATCTCGCTCGCAACTACAGCAAATCCTTTGCCGCTTTCACCCGCTCTAACTGCTTCGACAGCAGCGTTGAGGGCGAGCATATTTGTTTGGTTGGCTAAATCACTGACTAAACTGGAGATATTGCCAATGCGATCGGTTTGCTCGCTCAAATGCAAAATTTGCTTTTGAATTGCTCCGACATTTTCTGTCAAATTTGCCATTTGTTTCAAGCTGTTGTCTACCGCTTGACTCCCTCCTACCGTGAGTTGCAGAGCCTGGGCTGCCCCGAAAGCAGCGGCTTCGGCTTGCGAGGCACAAGCTTGGCTTGATTCGCCCAATTCGTCCATTGTAGTCGCAGTGCGATCGACAGCAGATAGTTGTTGGCTGGCGATGCGCTCCTGTTGTTCGATGCTGACAGCAATTTGTGAGGAAGAAGAGGCGATCGCCCGCACAATGTTATTTACCGAGCGAGTAGTGCGACTAGCTATAAAAATTGCGATCGCGCTAACAACAGCAACAGTTATGCCAACTCCTGCCATCAAAGCATACAGCAACTCATTTTGCGGAGCAAATACCTCTTTTTTGTCGTTGGCAATAATCACGCTCCAACCCAATTCTGGCAGTTCTTTGGATGTTTCAATAGGGGCGTAAGTAATTAGTTGCTCAGCTCCATTAATGCGATCTATATCTATGGCACTGTCAATTCTTCTCAGGGATTGCATTCTTTTGAAAACACTAAAGTCTGACCTTGCATCTCTGCTCACTTGGTCAGTTTCTGTTGCGGAAAAAAACTTGCCATTGCCATCAATTAAATGGTATTGCTCTTGTTGTAATCCCTTCGATTCTCTCGTTAATTGTGCTTGGTTTTCATGAAAACTTTGCTCTAAATAAGTTGTAGGCGTGCGAGTTCTGATAACTGCGATAGTTTTTCCTGTGTTTAATTCGATCACGGGAGCCGCAGCAAAAATGGCGTATTTGCCATTAATAAATGACTTTCTGGGTTGCACAACTGTAGGACGATTAGTTTTGATGACTTCCTGAAAATACTCGCGCTTCTCGATATCTATAATTTTTTCTCCGCTCGATTGCAAAATAGTATTTCCCTGCAAGTCGGCGACTGCAATACTGTCATAGCCATCCGCTGCTGTGATATATTTATCTAACACAGCTTGTTTTTGATTTGGTGATGTGGTTTGGCTGACTCGGGGGTCGTTCAGTATACTTAGATTAGCCATATCCTCAACTTCATGATAGCGTTCTAATATCAAGTTTTTCACCTGATTTGCAGTAGAGACCGCCCGTGATTCTTGATACTTAATTACGTAGTTAGTCAGGTGTTGGCTGGCAAATACATAAGTCATCGTTCCTGTCAATATAACTGGGACGGTACTGAGGGCGATCGCAAAAACAATCGCTTTAATTCTTAAAGACAATTTTTTGATTTTTGGGAGCATAATTATTAATAACTCATGGGATTTTAGATTTTAGATTTTAGATTTTAGATTTGAATATTTGCAAATTTGCAGATTTGCGGATTTGCGGATTTGCCGAAGGAATGCTCAGTATCTGGTTTGGGATCTTGCTTGCACTTGCATTTTTTGAATAAACTCTCATAAATGATAACTCTTCTACACAACTGCTTTTAAATCTAAAGCAGCTTCATTCAATTTTTGTGTACCGATTTTAGTTTGAGTGATACCGCAAGCCGTTTGTGCTGCTGCTTGGTTGAGGGAGTTCATAGCTTCTACCACTTGTTCGATCGCAATTGCTTGCTGTTTGGCATTCAGCGAAATTTGCTGAGAGCTCAAAACCACGTTGTTAATTGCATCAGCTACCCCAGCAAATGCCGCTGCGGTTTCCTCAGCAATATTTACGCCAGAGTCCACAGTTTTAGTTCCTTCGTCTGTTACCATTACGGTTGAGTTAATCGCCCGCTGAATATCAGCGACTAAGAGATTTATTTGTGCGGCAGATTTTTTACTGCGATCGGCAAGTTTGCGAATTTCTGAGGCGACAACGCCGAAACCTTTGCCGTGTTCGCCCGCTCGCACTGCTTCGACAGCCGCATTTAGTGCTAACATATTAGTTTGATTTGCCAAATCGCTAACTACAGTTGAGATGTTGCCAATGCGATCGGTTTGCTCGCTCAACTGCATAATTTGCCCTTGCATATCCTGGACTTTGGTTTTCAGTGTTGCCATTGCTTCTAAAGTTTGTTCGACAGCTTTTGTGCCGCCACCAGCTAACATTAAAGCTTGCATTGCTTGAGATGCGGCAGCTTCTATCTGCTGTGAAGTCGCCCTAGAAGATGCACCCAATTCGTCCATTGTTGTAGTGGTTTGATTGACTGAGACTGCTTGCTGGCTGGCCATCCGTTCCTGTTGTTCAATTGTGGCGGCAATCTCGGAGGAAGAACTGGCGATCGAACTAATTGCGCGATCGATCGTTCCAGCAATTCCTAAGGAAATCAGCCAAGCAACACTCGCACCAAACAGGACTAACACCACCGAACCCACCACCAGCATTGATACCAAAAAGCTTAAAGCTTCCTTCGTAATTTGCGTTTCTTGTTTAATAATTTGTAATTCTGTTTCTCGAAAGTCTCGGTTTACTTCCACAAATTCATTCACAAATTTTGTGTATTTGCCTGTATTAAATATAGCAAGGGCTTGGGCTGTTTGATTTTCTTGAAATAAGCGAACTATCTGGTTAGAACCATCATAATATTCGTTGACCAGCTCCCTCATTCTCTGCAAACGGGCTTTTTGTAGGGGATTTTTAACGATGGGCTCTACATTAATCGCCGACTTACGAGCTAAATCTGCACCTATTCTAAAATCATTTAAAAACTGTGGATTTTTATTAATTAAATAGCCGCGCATCCCCCGTACCATTTGCTCAGCACCTACGGACATATTACTTGTTTCTCCGATGAAATTTTCTACCCTTTCTACTTCTTTAAAAGTTTCAAAAACCTTATTGGTAGTAGCAATAACTATGACTGGTAACGCTAAGTAGATAGCTGCTGGCGCTAGGTATCCGAGCAGCATCTTGTTTCTAATATTTATTTTTTTAATTTTATAAAACATATTTTTGGGGTTAACTTAAGATAGCATTTCCCTGAGTAAGGTTGTGACCTTGTGATAGTCCTTAGGAGTCCGGCGTAGGAGGATCTTTGCGGAGAGCAAAAAGTATTTTTTACAGTACGAGCGTCACGCCTCCCTTGGTGATATATAAGATTCGCGATTCCTTGCGAGCTCGCACTACAAATACCAAACTGAGCTGCTCCCGTCCGGCGTTCGCAACCGAAATCAGCCGGCCACTTGTGGAATCGATGCCGTGCCGTGACAGTAGAAAATAGTATCATAGCAAATTCTGTTCTCTTACTCTCTTTTCTTTAGTTTCGGGTGGCGCTGACATCGTTTTTGCAAGTGCGACGCCGATTTCGCGGTAAAATCTTTGTTCAAACCTCCTCATCAACAACAACTCCTCCTTTTGTTAACAGTTTGTGCAAGTGCAGAACAGCGATCAGTTTTTCTTGGTAAAAAGCGGTGCCTCGCAGATATTCGCGGTTAGCGGAATTTAGTGCCGCAGGAATAGTCGCAATCTCTGCCACATTTAAATGTATAATATCTAAGATTTCGTCAACGACTATACCGGCGACCAAATCTTCAATTTCCACAACGATCGCCTTAGATAGAGATTTGACCTGGGCCGACGGCATATTTAAAACATTGCGAATGTCCAGTAGCGTCAGAATTTCGCCCCGCAAATTCATATTTCCAATGATGCGAGCGGGAGTGCAAGGAATCGGAGTTACTTGGCGAATGTCAGTAAATTCGCGCACTACCGCTAGATTAATACCAAAGTATTCGCCGTTTAAAAGAACTACGGCTAGTGACATATTAATTGCGGCAGAATTTTCCGGCTCGTCCTGCTGCCTCAAATTGTGGGCTCGCTCTCGAAAAATTGCTTTTTGTTCCGGTGTAGCATTGGGAACAAAAACCTGCGGTTTGCCCAAAAATTGATGATTTTTCGCTAGCAATTTTGGCTCTATTGTTAACTGCAAGTTTGAGGTTTCTAGATTGTCTGCTGCGGTTAAATTTTCTACATCGCTTGCAGAAATTGGGATTTTGGTTTGTGTTTTTTCGGGAGAATCTCGAATTAGGCGATCGATATCTATCAGCGCGATCATATCTGCTTCACAGCGGGCAAATCCAGCTAAAAAATGATGCGGGGCTTCTGCATTGTCTCGCCCGTAAGATAGCTGGGGAGTTATGGCGTCTGCGGGGATGTGCTTAACTTCGGTAACTCGATCGACAATAATGCCAATTCTAACCTCTTGCCATTCTATGACGATCGCACTATCTGTCACAGAATACTCCTCCCAAACGTACCCAAAACGGAGATTTAGATCCATCACGGGCAGAATCGAGCCCCTGAGATCGATCGCCCCGACAATATCTTGAGGCGCTTGGGCGATCGGTGTCAACTCCGGCAAAAAGAAAATTTCCCGAACACAGGCGACTTCTACACCGCACAGCAAACCGTTCTGTTCAAATATAAGATACGGCTTAGTTTCCATATTGACTCTGACACTTTATCTAGTAGGACTTGAAAAAAAAACTGGTTTTTAGGATTGTATAGGTTTTGCCAGCAAGGCACTTACAAAAAAACTCGGTGTTTAGATTCTCCTGGGGCGTCAGTTTGGTTGGCTGTACAATTTTACCAATTTTTTTTTAATATCGATCAGTAATTGAGTAGCTGTCATTTTTCCCTGTTGCTCGATCGGAGTATGGGGCGGTAGTTTTTTGAGAAGATCGCAAGATGAATTGTACATTTTAATAGCTTTATTTAGCTTACCTTCTTTATTGTATATATTCCCGAGTTCCAGATAAGCAGAAACAAAAGATGGGCAAATATAAATAGCTTTTTTAATAAAAAATTTAGCTGTTTCTAAGTCATCCTGTTCTTCGGCGATTTGAGCTTGCAAATAATAAGGAAATACTGACATTGTATCTACTTGGCTAGCTCGATTGCAGTATTCAATCGCGAGAGAATACTCTCCCAAATTTGCATAAATTTGAGCCAGCAAATAATTAGCTTCAAAATTATGAGCTTGCAGGTCAATCGCCTGTTTTGCTTTGTGAATCGCCTGAAAATAAGCTTGATTTTTAAAACAAGCTTTTGCCTCTAAAACCAGTATACCAGAGGTTGGGCTATCGGCTTTTTCTGCTGCTGGTTCTGCCTGTAAACCCGAGACTTTGTTGCTCACAATATCCGCCTCGACATAGCAATTTCTGATTATTTTTCCCAGCCCGCTACCTGCCGTCAACACCGACTCTATTTGCCCCAAATAGCCGTTACAAAAACTAGCTGACCGCCTCTCTTTTTCTAGCAACTGACCGCTGTCTTCGCTGATTTTTTTTTTGTTTCTATCTCCTCCAAATATCGGTGTTGCTTTTGATTTATGCCCCATCAAACAATTTATTTTAGCTGGTTCCTCGCCTTGGACATTCTTGGTTTGATAAACAACCGATTCCGGAAAAACCTTTGATTGAAACTCGTTCGTCACGTGATTGTGAACCTCAGCGTGACCCGTCATTAAATATCCTCCAGGCCTGAGCGTCTTGGCAAACTTTTTCAATACCTGTAAAATATACTTTTTTTCAAAATAAACAAAAACATTTCTGCACAAAATCAAATCGATGTTATGAATATCTGTGTAAATATTAGGAAAATTATCCGTCACTAAATTGACACCGCTAAATCTGACCGATTGACGCAATTTCGGGTCGATTTCCCACTCGGTTTTCCGCCGATCGAAATACTGTCTTTGCAGTTCCGGGTCAACTAAGCGAAACGACCAAGGGCTATAAATTCCGCGCTGGGCTTTTTCTAGGGCTGATTGATTGATATCAGTACCTAAAACTAAAATTGTCCAATTTTGCCAATCAGAAATGAGCTGTTTTAAAATAATTACTAAAGAATAAGCTTCTTCACCTGTCGAACATCCTGCACTCCAGATTCGTAATGTTGGCTTAATTCCTAATGTTTTATATGACTTTATTTTGTGTGCTATTAATTCAGGTAAAATAACTTTTTTTAATATTGAAAACTGTCCTTTATCCCGCATAAAATAACTTTCATTCGTTGTTAGCAACAGCGTTAATTCGCGCCATTCTGTCTCACTTTTGTGACTGGGAGCGGCTAATATTTGATGATATTTTTCGGGAGATGCTATTTGGGCAGCGTCGATCCGACTCAAAATTTTTTGACACAAAGCCGCTCGGTCTTGCGGCCGAATTTGTAAACCTGTGCGAGCTGCAATTAATTGAATAAATAGCTCAACTTGTGCATCATTCATGTCAAATCTGGTAAATGTGTTTAAGTATAATGTGTAATTATAGGGGGTTGGTGATGGATGGAGAATTGCGAATTGGCTAGGATTTGAGCCGATCGCACTCACAAACAAAAATCATACCAACGGAAATAATATCATGTAGGGGCGATCGACCCCAAAATTCGGTTCTGGGCTACTTATACCATTTTTCTAAAGTAGTGTTATACAATCACCCCCCCCAACCCCCCCTTACTAAGGGGGGGCTAAGAGTTCATCTCTAGCAAATCTTTATAAAATTGGTATTAACTATGGCCGAGTCTCAAAAAGGTGAGGTTTTGATTTTAGATTGAAGGATTGAAGGATTGAAGGATTGGGGGATTGGCCCGGAGCGGCTTCGCTCGGAGGGTAAAAATTGAAGGATTGACTAATCAATACCTCATGTGAGAGCTGGAACTGATATAGGTTCGATGTTCGGATTTGAGCGTTCATCTTTACATTAGAGGACTCAAGTCCGAACATCGAAAATTTTCAAAGGCAAAAGGTAGAAAGCCGTTTGTCTTCTACCTTCTGCATTCACACAGGGGAATTTCCAACAGTTAAGCTGGAAAAATCCGCAGGCGGCGGTTGGGTTCTTCCCCAAAACTGTGGGATTTTAGGTGATAGTGTTCCACAAGTTCGTGCTGCATTTTGCGGACATTGGGAGAACGGGGTAAGAGTTCCACCGGCTGTCCCTTGGGAATGACAATTTGCTCCACGGCTAAACGGGTTTCTTCGAGAGCTTCGAGCTCGTCAGAAGTACCGCTGCGGGCGAACAAGGCGAGGTCTGCCACTTCTGGGGTACCCGGGTCATCCATGTCCAACAGGCGCCGCAAAGCTCTCGCTACGTGGGGAATAGTACCAGCTTTGATTGTGTGCAAGGGAACTTGGCGAGTTTTTGCCAACTGCCTCAATTTTGACTGGTTCCGCACGTTCGATCGCAAAGCCAACACCACGTCAGCACTTTCAATATCCTTCGTCAACTGCACCGGCAGGTTCAGGGTGGAAATCACCTGTTCGAGCTGGTGGCGAGCTATGCCGTAAGGATAAACGTGGAGGGGCAAATCTTCCCCGTTAGGGCCGACATTCTGGGAATAACGACCCCGCTGCTGCGGTACAGGTTCCACGGACAGGGATTCTTCGAGGAGTTGCTCGAAATACCGAGTCTCAGGAGCTACCGGCGCGCTGTTAGCAGCAGCAGCGAATTTCTCGTTTTGAGGCGGCATCGGCACCATTTTCCCGGCACTCCGCCACCCAGAAATCGGTGTGACTGGCCGCATTGCTGATACCGCAGCGGGGCCTGAGGCGGAAGCTGGCATCCCTGGGAACCGGGCGGGGGGAGATGCTGATTCCCGCTCGATAATTACTTCTCCGCTGTCGCTGACGCTTCTGATTTGCTGGTTCGGTTCGCGTCCCCGCAGCAGGCTGTCGATCGAATCTGAGACTCGTTCGTGGATTACCCACTTTTGGCGTTCGAGCATTTCGATCGCAATTTCAAAAGTTGGCGGTGATTTGCGTTCCAAAACTGTCTTTTGAGAACCGCGGCGCCGGGCCTCGTCATCTCCCAGCGTCACCGCTTGGATGCCCCCAATTAAGTCGGCCAGAGTTGGATTTTTCATCAAGTTTTCGATCCGGTTCCCGTGGGCGGTACCGACCAATTGCACGCCCCTTTCCGCGATCGTCCGAGCGGCCAAAGCTTCTAATTCCGTACCGATTTCGTCAATCACGATCACTTCCGGCATATGGTTTTCCACTGCTTCGATCATGACTTGGTGCTGGAGTTCGGGACGGGAAACTTGCATTCTGCGGGCTCTGCCGATCGCCGGATGCGGGATATCTCCATCTCCAGCAATTTCGTTGGAGGTGTCGATGATTACCACCCGTTTTTCCAAGTCATCGGCGAGCACGCGGGCGATTTCCCGCAAAGCCGTAGTTTTGCCTACTCCCGGGCGGCCGAGCATCAAAATTGATTGACCGGTTTCGACTAAATCGCGGATAATGCCGATCGTCCCGAACACAGCGCGGCCCACCCTCAAAGTCAAGCCGATAATCTCGCCGCTGCGGTTGCGAAGGGCGCTAATTCGGTGCAGGGTTTGCTCGATACCGGCTCGATTGTCGCCGCCGAAGTTGCCGACTCGATCGATACAATAGCTAAGGTCTGCTTTGGAAACTGGTGTTTGGGAAAGAGGTTCGGCCAAGGATGGAAAACGAGCTTCTGGTAGGCGGCCCAAATCCATCACAACCTCAATGAGATTGTTGCGCTGCGGGTGCTGCTCTAAGGGCTGCCGGATCTCATCTGGCACGATGTCTAATAGTCTGTTGAGGTCGTCTGTAATCTGCATTCGCCTCGGTGTGTTCGGTTCAGTGGACAATGGACAGTGGACAGTTGACAGTTGACAGTTGACAGTTGACAGTTGACAGTTCGCGGATTGCGCGTGGGGTTATAAACCCGGTTTCTACGAGTTTTGCGAACTGGAACGAGAAATATACTAAGAAACCGGGTTTCACCAGGGTGCAAGTGCGATCGCGAAATCGCAAACAACAGTTATTCGCTATCAGTTGTCAGTTTTTTTGATTAACAACTAACAACTAAGAGAGGGCGGGCACGGGGGCACCGCCCCTACCAACTACCAACTAACAACTAATAACTTTTGATTTGAGAAACTAGAGAACGAGCTAAACTCACCGCCTCCGAGAGAAGTTCTGGGACGGCTTCGAGCTGAGTCAACCGAGGTGTTTGAACTTCGGCTGCGCCGCAAGGGACTGCTACCGGAACGGCACAAGCTCGATCGGTTTGCATTGTTTCTAATTGTTCTAAAATTGGCGATAGCAAAACCCTGGCATAGCTGCCGTAAGCTACACCTGCAATGTATTGGACAGGAGGAACCGACAAATTTTTTCCGCCATCCAAAAGCAGTCCGCAGGCTCTGAGCTTGCTGACAGTGCGATCGTTAGTACCGCCTGCAAGTTGGACGTATCCCGGCAACCGGGCAGCCAAAACTTTTTGACCGAGTTTGACCGCGGCTCTAGTAGTTCCGATTCCAATATCTCCACTCATCGGCCTACCATCGGTTTGCCAAATTAGAGGACAAGGAAGGGGGGAAATTATTTGATAGAGTGTCCGCAAATAATCAATCAAACCGTCTCCATCGGGGCAACTAATTGCGATTAACTTGAGTCGATCGACCCACGGAGCTATGCTCGACCAAAGTCGTGCAAAATCTGCCTCTCTGCCTACTTGCGTGTGAATTTCTAGGGCGTCCGCACCGGATTGTAAGATTAAAGGTGCGATCGCCGCCGGAGCAGACACGTAAGAACGAGTGTAAATCAGTTGGCTCGGACAAATAGGCAGACAGCGACCGCAGCCATAGCACTGCTTGTCTATCACCCCGGAAAAACCACCGCCGCTAGCACCCTGAAAAACTATTGCTTCGGCTGGACATATTTTTTCGCACGGCCGCCAGCAGTCCGTCGGACAATCGGCTGGGTTGAATTCGGCTTTGCGAAAATGCGGGTCTTCCCCATCGTTTAAACTCACCATCAGCAAGGGCAACCCTGTGCCGCCAAACCTGCGGTTTTGAGTTTTTGCCTGTAATTCGCTGGCAACTTGTAGGGCTTCTTTCGCTGCTGCGACGGCGGCGGGATCTGCCGCGACATCAATACAGTCAGCACCTGCTAAGGTGTAAGCCAATGTGAGATTCCGAACCGCCGGCAGGTGTTGAAAGCTCGCCCCACATATCAGCTTGAACCAATGACCATCTTTTAATGAGTTTAGTGGATGATAATGTTCTGGCACCGCTTCTAAAAACCTACGCATATCTGGGCATAAATCCGTAAATACGGGCAAGTTCAACTCTACGGTTTAAGTTCGCTCGATTAGAAGCGTATTTCTACTTGGTTCCCTTGCCTCGTGACTCAAGTTCCTTGACCACTAATCCCCAGTTAGAGATACTGAAACGAATTTCAGTACGAGACTATTGAGTATTCAATTTTTTGATGATTAGTTAGTGTCAAGTGTTTGTTTGGTTTTCATGCCAACTAAGCTTTAACAACCCGCACTAATCAAGCGTACTCTTATTATGGCATGAATATCTGGGTATTGCTACACACATTCGCACAGCTCTACGGATATATTACCTGCCAGCACCGAACCCTTATATGCTAATCCTTTTAGCTAAAAATTACTATATGAAAATTTTTACTTAGTTTTAAAATCGGTTGATACAAGCTGGCAACGCTACTGATAGCAGTAGCTCTGGCGCTGTTGGATCTATATGTAGAGTTCTGCCGGAAATTTTTTTTTCTAAATTTGATTTTTTCGAGAGCTGCTGAGGGGCGATTTGGAGATTGGGCGATCGGCTTTATAGGATTTTAGACTTTAGATTTCAGATTTTAGATTGAGCATTACTGGTGACAATTTTTAAAGCCAATCTCCTACAATAACATATTTGGGTAGTTTTGGCAAAAAAAAAGTAAATTAACTGGTTCCCAGGCACAGCCTGGGAACCTATATCATTGCTCAGCCTCTGCACAGAATTAGATCGGCAAAGCCTCTATATCTGCACTACCAGGCACAGCCTGGTAACGATTAGACGAGTAGAAAACAGAATTTTTCAACGGTTTTAGCCTGATGTTGATATCAATGTCTCCTCCATGACTAAAAGTTAATTAATCTGCATCAATTTACGAATCAACTAGCTATCCTGCTTAATCAGGCGCTTATAAGCCGTCGCCAAAGCATTGCTGTCCCCCACATTTCCCGGAAACAAAACCACGGGTAAATCGGGAAACAGAGGATGGTCTGGCTCTGTTTTTACCACCGAACAACCTGGGATAATTTGACCGATTTGCCTGACATTTGTCAGCGACAAACCTGTACTCAAAACATCGTTGGAAGTAATGCCGCCCTTGCTAATTAAAAAGCCAATATCCGCAGGCAATCCCCGCACGACATCCATCAACAAAGCAGAAACGGCTTCTCCAAATTTTAACCGCATTTCTGCATTTTCAAATTGCAGTTCCTCGCGGCTGGTATAAATTACAGGCGTTTTGCCATCTGCATGAGCTGTGCGGACTTTTTCGAGGATTGCATCCAGAATTTTGCTGCGATCCTCAGGTGAATCTTCTAGCAAGTGAGATACGTCTATTTCAATGCTAACTGTATTTGGTTCTTCTAACAAGCGTTCCAATTGATCGCTGGTTTTCTTAACGTGGGAACCAACTATTACTGCACCTGGTTTGCCGTCTTTGACGTATTTTGACATTTCATCGGCGGCTACAGGCTGGTGACTGAGGTTAGCTAAAGATGTTAAAATACTCGCCCCGCTGCGGAATAAAAACTTTTTGCCTTGACTGGCTGCATCGAGAATGTGTTTGGCAAATGTGTTTAAATCGCCTTGGCTTTCGCCGTCAACAACTGCACATTGATTGTCTGTCATCTCCATCAACCGATCTAAACTTCCGTAGCGGATGTCTGCGAGTAAAATGCGATCGACTGCATCAGCATGGATGCGACCTTTGGTTTTTTCTTCTACGTAGTCGGGCAGGTAACTGTGACTATAGCCGAAGACTGAATCTTTGGCAAATTCGGTTTCGTGAACGGGGGTTTCGACGCTGTTCACCATCAGGTAGTGTACGCTGTTGCGGGTAATTCTGCCTCCTTCAAAAAAGGCGGGAATTAGAAAATGCGCGTCGAAGGGGCCGAGTTCTTCGGCGATCGCGTCGGTTTCGATCGGATAGTGCCCGCGCAGGGTAGAATCGGAACGGCTAACGATTAGGAAGTCCGAGATTTCTTCGCTGGCGATCGCCTTTTTCAGATTTTGGCACACTTCGCGGGTGACGGCGGCTGCTTTTTCGGGAGTTAGCGATCGAGTATTTGTCAGTATAAAAAAAATCGGGGACTTGTCCCGCAGTCCCAAACGCAGGGTTTCTTCGTCCCAGCGTGTCAGCAGCAAGCAACTGTGGACGGTTTGAGAACCTGTCGGATCGTCATCGAGAACTATAATCTTAGGTTTGGTAGAAGACATATTGACCTGGTTGTTAACGTCACCTTTCCAAGATATCCTTACCTGTTACCTAACAGGTAAAAATTTACAATCCTGATTTTTCTTAACAATTCTCATCACTCATAAATTTTAAAATGTGTTTGAGTTCGATCGCTTCAGTAAAGTGCGCCTTGCTACCAAATAAGGTGAGCCGTGGGCACCACGTTAATATTTTTTATTTTTTTACTTGGCTGCATTTCGCTCTTGTAACTTTTTAATTTCTGCTTGGACTCCGACAGCTAACTGCAAAGCTTCGTTGAGCAATCGCCCCGACTGGCTCGATCGATCGCTAATCAGCAGAGTATTCAAAGTTTTCAAATTATTAGCAAATAGTTCTGAGTTAGTATCAACAAATTTCTGGTTTTTCCTGAGAATTTTCTCAGTTTTCAAAGCTCGCACTAAATCTTCTCTGATTAGCTGCAAGGCTTTAATGACTTGTGGACGATCGCCTATTTTGACGGACGCATTGCCAGCCTCTTCTATCTGGTCATTAATTTCGATCGCCTTAACTATACCATTATAGCGATCGACACCATCAAAAAGATTGACTAAATGTTTGTTTTGGCTGCACCAAATTTTCCACGCATCCTCGAAGAGCAAACCAACGATCGCACCGAGATGCAGGGCCAACCACAACAAATAAGCTCTCGGAAATATCCCCACCAGCAACCAACAACTGATCGAAACCAAAACAATTAAACCGACTGTTTTCAAAGCTTCCCGGGCAAATTTAGTCTTAGTTGCAGGCCGGTATACGCGATCGGGGCCCGCGCCGCTGAGGTGCTTGAGCTCACCGACAGTAATTTCTAATCCCTGAATGTCAGCTCGCATAAATCTTTACAAATATTTGTTAAATATAAAGTTTGGTTGTAGAACAAAGGGCTCGTCTACAATAAACCTAACACCTTTTTTAACCAAAATCCCACTATGTCCGCACGTCCTATCTACCTCGACAACCACGCCACAACCCCTGTAGACAAACGAGTAGTTGATGCGATGCTGCCTTATTTTACCGAACAATTCGGCAACGCAGCCAGCATCAACCACGTCTACGGCTGGGAAGCAGAAGCAGCGGTAAAACAGTCGCGACAAATCATCGCAGAAGCGATCAATGCCTCTCCAGAAGAAATTGTTTTTACCAGCGGCGCAACGGAAGCAAATAATTTAGCGATTAAAGGCGTCGCTGAAGCCTATTTCAGTAAAGGAAAGCACATTATCACAGTCAAAACTGAACATAATGCAATTCTCGATCCCTGTACCTATTTACAAAAATTGGGGTTTGACATTACTGTTTTACCAGTCAAAAGCGACGGGCTGATTGATATCGGCGATTTGATCAAAGCGATTCGGGCTGAGACAATTTTAGTTTCGGTGATGACGGCTAATAACGAAATTGGTGTGATTCAGCCGATCGCTGAAATTGCTGCAATTTGTCGCGGAAATGACATTCTATTTCACACGGATGCGGCCCAGGCGATCGGCAAAATTCCCCTGGATGTAGACGAAATGAACATCGATCTGATGTCGTTGACGGCGCACAAAATCTACGGCCCAAAAGGCATCGGTGCTCTCTACGTGCGCCGGAATAAGCCGAGGGTACAGTTGGCCCTACAAATGCACGGAGGAGGCCATGAACGGGGAATGCGATCGGGTACTCTTTACCCACCGCAAATAGTAGGATTTGCCAAATCAGTAGAATTAGCCCTTGCTGAAATGGAGTCGGAAACCGCACGAGTTGTAAGTTTGCGGCAGCGTTTGTGGGAAAATTTAAGTGAATTGGGTGATGTGGTGATGAATGGTCACGCAACGAAGAGATTACCTGGAAATCTGAATATTAGTGTAGGCGGCGTTGACGGTCAAGCGTTGATGTTGGGTATGCAACCGGCGGCTGCGGTTTCTTCGGGTTCTGCTTGTACTTCGGCTAAGATATCTCCCTCTCATGTTTTAGCAGCGATCGGGCGATCGGACAAATTAGCCTACGCTTCAATCCGGTTCGGGATTGGCCGGTTCAATACTGCTGCTGAAATCGATGCAGTGTCTCAACACGCGATCGCGACTATTCAATCTCTGCGCCAAGCTCAAAAAGTCATGAGTTAATAATAATATCTTGTTTTGTGGAGCGCCTACAATAAAATTGGTTTGTAGTGAGGACTTCAGTCCTTCTTGAATGCGGACTAAAGTCCTCACTACAAACCTTTTGATTGGGGTTTGTAGTGAGGACTTCAGTCCTTCTTGAATGCGGACTAAAGTCCTCACTACAAACCTTTTGATTGGGGTTTGTAGTGAGGACTTCAGTCCTTCTTGAATGCGGACTAAAGTCCTCACTACAAACCTTTTGATTGGGGTTTGTAGTGAGGACTTCAGTCCTTCTTGAATGCGGACTAAAGTCCTCACTACAAACCTTTTGATTGGGGTTTGTAGTGAGGACTTCAGTCCTTCTTGAATGCGGACTAAAGTCCTCACTACAAACCTTTTGATTGGGGTTTGTAGTGAGGACTTCAGTCCTTCTTGAATGCGGACTAAAGTCCTCACTACAAACCTTTTGATTGGGGTTTGTAGTGAGGACTTCAGTCCTTCTTGAATGCGGACTAAAGTCCTCACTACAAACCTGTTCGCAGGACTAAATTTTATTCAAGACCAATTATTATCTTACTTAGAACCAAACACTTCACGCACTCGATAAATCGGTTTTCCCTGCGACTCGTGATAAGTCCGCATCATGACTTCCGCTAACAAACCGAAACAAAATAACTGCACGCCAGTTAACAACAACACCACAGCCAAAATCAGCAAAGGACGATTACCAATACTTTGACCTAAACCCAATTTTACGAATGTCAAATAAATCCCTAACACCGTTCCCACCGCCATCGAACTCATACCCAAAAGTCCAAAAACGTGCATCGGTCGAGTTAGGAACTTCTTCATAAAAGAAATAGTTAACAAATCCATCAACACCCGAAAAGTCCGCCAAATTCCATACTTACTTTGACCGAAACGCCGCGCGTGATGTCGCACCGGAATCTCGGCAATTCTCGCTCCTTCAATAAACGCCAAAGCCGGCAAAAATCTGTGCAACTCCCCGTAGAGATTCAAGTCTGCAACTAACTCGGATTTATAAGCTTTTAAAGAACAGCCGTAGTCGTGCAAAGTTACGCCAGTAACTCGACCAATTAACCAGTTAGCAATTTTAGAAGGAATCAGACGGCTAATAGTATTGTCTTGCCGATTTTTGCGCCAGCCGCTAACTAAATCGTAGCCTTCATTTAACTTTTCCAGCAACATCAGAATATCAGCCGGGTCATTTTGCAAATCGCCGTCTAGGGTAACAATAGCACGACCTGTCGCGCGATCGAAACCTGCGGACATGGCAGCAGTTTGTCCGTAATTGCGGCGCAAAAGCACAGCACAAAGGTCATCGCGACTGCCGGCTAGCTGTTTGAGAAGGTCAGCAGAACCGTCTTTAGAACCGTCATCTACACAGATAATTTGATAGCTGAGTCCAGATGGTTGAATCGCAGAGGCGATCGCCTCAACCAGATGAGGCAAACTTTCTACCTCATTATACACGGGCACTACGACCGAAATGTCGATCGCAACTTCAGTTGCAGCCTGCTGTAGTGCCAATTTTTCCAAAAATAATGCAGCGTCCATTGCTTTGTTAGATAAGATCATTAGTCAGTTGTCAGTTGTCAGTTGTCAGTTGTCAGTTGTTAGTTGTTAGTTGTCAGTTGTCAGTTGTCATTAATTAACAACTACATAGCTTAAGCGTGGGTGGGCGGAAACCGGGTTGTTTACGAAAATCATTTTTTCCCAGCCTCAATCTCGATAAAAACCCGGTTTCTTTGTTGGTAGTGCGATCGCCAATTAAGCTAACTAGGTTGATAACTTGCCACAACCTTACCATATCCGCGCAATTGCTGGTAATAAGCTTGACTGACTGCATCGCCATTATCCGATAAAATATCAATACCGATACCGTCGCGACCTTGTGCTTTTCCAGAACTGTGAATGTAGCGACTCTCTCCGAGATACAATCCTACATGAGTGGCTTTTTCCGGCGTGCCAAAAAAAACTAAATCTCCCGGTTCTACATCATCTATATTAATAGATGTAGTAAAAGCTTCTTGCTGATACGCATCCCTCGGCAACCAGATGCCCGCAGCCACAAAAGCAGCTTGGATCAATCCCGAACAATCATAATTTGGCCCGACTGTACCGCCCCAAAGATAATAATTTGATTGCTGCATCGCCTCGCGAGTGAAATTAATTACTATTGGCAATTTATCTCTAATTTCTTCCTCAGAAAGCACCAGAGGATGATACACTATCTCTGTAACTTCGAGCAACTCAATATCTCGAAAATCCAGCCAACCCGGATAATCGTCTTCGCACAGCCGCACCATCACAGCCGTTGTCTCCAAATTTACCTCGCTTCGGGTCTGGTTAAAGGCACGCAAATGCCGTCCCAGCGCGGCTTGAGTCGCCAAACGATCGCACTTTGGGGAATCGTAAATATTTATGTGCGATCGCGCCCGATACTCCACACCATCAGATAATTGATAATTGACCATTGCTAATTGCTAATTGTTTGCTGTTAATTGTTCGCACTTAACGATTTATTGCCATTAGCCAACCGCCGTTAACCGTTAATCGTCAGCAGTCAGCCATTAACCATGACATTTTTCCACAAAGACGAACAGTTAGAAACCCTCGGCAGTAGCATTATAGACTCCGCCCTGGCAGAATTTACAGGATTGAAGGGCGATCGTACAGCAATAACCTGGATCGTCTACGATCCGCCTGTCCGAGTCAACACAGGCGGCGCCCTCAGCGCACAAGAATTTTGGAAATATCAACCGCGAGGCTTTAGCGCCAGAGAATCCGAACGAATTTATCCCGCCAGCATCGTCAAACTATTCTACCTCGTCGCCATCTGGGAATGGGCACAAAAAGGCATGATTCAAACATCGCCAGAATTAGAACGTGCCGTCCGAGATATGATAGTTGACTCCAGCAACGACGCCACCAGTTTAGTAGTAGACGCCCTCACCGGCACCACCAGCGGCCCAGAATTATCACCAGGCCCCTTTGAAACTTGGAAACAGCAGCGAAACCTGATCAACCGTTACTTTCAATCATTAGATTGGCCGGAATTACAAAATATTAACGCCAATCAAAAAACCTGGTGCGACGGCCCCTACGGGCGCGAGCGAGCATTTCTGGGAGAATTAATGGAAAATAGAAATATGCTCACTACAAATGCAACGGCGCGTTTGCTGCACAGCATCATCGGCGGTGTAGCTGTTTCTCCCAAAGCATCGCAAGACATGATGGGTTTAATGAAACGCAGTTTGGAACCAGCAGAATTAGCAGCAGATCCCGAAAATCAAGTTACAGGTTTTTTAGGCGGCGGATTGCCAAAAGATGCAAAATTGTGGTCAAAAGCTGGACTGACAAGTCAAGTTCGTCACGATGCTGCTTATATTGAAATACCGGGTTCGCGGCCGTATTTGTTAGTTGTATTTACCGAGGGGAAAGAGAATAGCAAGAATGAAGAGATTTTGCCTTTTATCTCGCGGCAGTTTGTCGAAGCAATGAAGGCACTTGGTTAGATTGAGTAGCTGATGATTGTGGCTACACAATACTTGAATTGTAAAAATAATTGGGACGGGCTAGAAGCCCGTCCCAAAGATTCATTAAAATGAATTGTTTCTTAGAAGTTTTAGAACGGAGAGGGGGGGATTCGAACCCCCGAAGGGTGATAACACCCTTAACAGATTAGCAATCTGCCGCTTTCGACCACTCAGCCACCTCTCCAAGATGACAGTAACTAACTATACCATACACATCTTCGTCTTGCAACCCCTTATTGAAAAATTCCTCAATCCCTTACCTTGTATGCTTTTGACCACGGCTGAAGGTAGTTCGTTTACGAACTACTTGATAGAATCTAACGGATTTACCAGAAAGAATTGGTTTAAAGCCGGAACCCTGATCGGGAGAAATTAAAAGAAAACTATTCATTAGACCTCTTGCAAAAATACCTGGGACGGGCAAGATGCCCATCCCACAAAAAAAAATTCTCTTGTGGGATGGGCATCTTGCCCGTCCGAAAATTTGATTAAAAGGACTTTTGCAAGAGGTCTATTACTCCAATCCTCTTCCTTTTAGGTCAACTGTCAACCGTCAACTGTCAACTGTCAACTGAAATAAATATCCCAATATTCCACTCTCCCAACTCGAAACTACTCCCCAAAGCCTCTGGCCTTCAAGTGCTTTTCCCAGCTAAAATTAGAACTCAAAAAGAACCTCTTAGTAGACAAATACCCCAATCGGTAAAGTTTCGCCTTGCGATCGCCATCTAGATTAAAATCCGTCGCCGTCACCGCAGCCTCAGTCACATCAATATTAATAACTCGGCCTCTATCCATTTCCCGCTGGTGATAGCGGTCTCTTGCTTTCATCATCGTTCGGAACATCGCCGCCAGCATCGACAGCGGACTATCAATCTTAACTTGATTTTCAATGCCTGTATCAACCAATCGAAACCCAAAGGTAAACCAGCGGGGCGCAACCGGAGTCGAACCTACGGATTGTTTGTCATAAATCCACAGCGGGAAATTGCTCAGAATTCCACCATCGACAATTAAGTCATTTCCCAGTTTTCCCGGCTCAAAAAATAGCGGAATGCTCATCGACAGCCGCACCGCTTCAGCTACGCTAAAGTCTTCGGGATTTTGCAGCCGCAACTGCTGGTACAAAGCATCGGAATCAGCCGACTCTTGACGCCGCAAGTCATCGGGCAGTACCAACATTTCACCGCGAGTTAGGTTGGATATTACTACTTTTAATTCCCGGTCTTTTACGAGTTTTTTGACATCGGCAAAAGTACGCAAGTGACCTTGACCAAGTGTTTCTTCCAACCACTGGCGGAAAGGCTGAGTAGAATATTCTCCCATCTGACGACTCACTGTGAGGAAAAGTAGCGTCCAAGCAGGAGAGTGCAAGTCATCTGCTGGGTCGCCATTTAGAATTAGAGGACTATTTTTTTGACTTAAAAATATGCTATAGTCCAGGTTCCCTAACAACTCCTCTAACTTATCCATTGACAAGTCTGTTGCCAATACGGCTGCTGTAATTGCACCCGCAGAAGTACCGGCCAGTTTTCGCCAGCGGATGCCTAAATCGTGACAGCATCTGAGTGCTCCTAAAAAGGCAACTCCGCGCACGCCACCACCTTCAAAAATGGCGTCTGCATAAATTTGACCGTCTTTGTCGGGAGGCGGAAATTTTTTGAGAATTTCGTCTTTATCGGTGGCGGACATCCTGACACCGGGTTCTTGCAAAATTTGCTGGGGATTTAACTTGGTCATTTTAGATTTTAGATTTTAGATTGAGGGATTGAGGGATTGTAGATTGAGGGATTGGGGATTGGGGATTGTAGATTGGGGATTGTAGATTAGGGATTGGGAATTTGGGGATTTGGGAATGATTATAGCTGATTGAAAGAGATTTCGTTTTTATAAAATATTTGGCATTCGGTGACGAGACATTTATTCATAAACTGAGTCGATGTGATGCAGGTTCAGGTTTGATTGAGCTTTATTGTGCTTGATTTTTGTTGGCATTCATGGCTTCTTTGACCTGTTCTTGAACTTGCGATCGCACTTGTTCGTAGGCCACCGAGGCGCACCAGGGTCGGAGAGATAGAATAGTTGTATCTGGAGTGATCTCGATTACCAAACAAGTCGGGGGCGGATTCTCCAATACCAGCGGGTGAGAGTGAGCAATTTCTAACAACTCAGCCATCATCGGACGGATCGGGCGATCGCCAATATCAATTTTTAAGTCTACCCGCCTCGTGCCCATCGCCGTGGTATTTTTCAGTGTACCGTTAAATAAATTATTATTTGGAACAATAATTTTTATGCGATCGTCCGTCACGACGGTTGTCGAAAAAATCCCGATGCTATCGACAACTCCCTTAACATCCGTTGCTTCGATCGCATCTCCGACTTCAAAAGGCCGTAAACTAATCAACATTACCCCAGCAGCAAAGTGAGATAGAGTATTTTGCCACGCCAAACCAATCGCCAAACCCGCCGCACCCACAACAGCCACGACGCTAGTAGTTTGAATCCCTAACTGATTCAAAGCGGCGACTACTCCCACTATCAAAATCACAATTTCCGCAGCTTGAACTAAAAATTTCCGCAGCGTGGCTTCCGTGCGACTGAGGGTGCGGCGAGTCACGCGGCCCGCAAGATCGATAGCAAATCGCGTAATTAACAAAATGCCGATCGCCCACAGCATTTGAGGTACAATTTTAAACCCCAATTCTACGGATTTTTTCGTTAATTCTTGGGCTACTTGCATCGCCTGTATTCTTTCTGCATTTAGTGGCAGACTTTGAGCTATTTGTAGAAATGTGCCGATCGCTGTCATGTCAATTGGTAATTGGTAATTTGTCACTTGTAACAGGACTCATGCGCGCAGACCTCAGAAACCCGGTTTCTTCCTATATTTATCGTTTACCTTCGCAAATTTTTCGTAGAAACCGGGTTTCTTGCCCCATCCGTAAGCCCTCGGTAATTGGTAAGTAATATGTAATAATATCAAATTCCCGCCCGCAATTATACGCAGCCTACCCGCCTCCAGATACCGCTAGTTAAGAGTTTAGTGCAACGCGGGGCAATCGATGTTTAAAACCGCAGAGTATTTCCCACGAAATTGTCCCTAAAGTTTCCGCCCAATCATCAGCAGTAATTTGATTCTCTCCATCTTTACCCAACAAAGTCACGACTTCACCGACTTCTAAATCGGGAATCTCGGTAACATCGAGCATTAATTGATCCATCGTCACGGCGCCGACTTGCTGCACAAATTTGCCCCTAACTAAAACCTGCATTTTATTAGAAAGATTGCGGGGAATCCCATCGGCATAACCGATACCAACTACCGCAATCTGTGTCTCGCGCGCAGCGATGAATTTATAGCCGTAACTGACGCCAGTACCTGCTGTAATTGTTTTTACCTGCGTTACGCGGGCTTTTACCTGCATTGCGGGCTGCAAAGAAGCGATCGCCTGCAAGTGAGGAGCAGGATAAAGACCGTAGGTAGCCAAACCGACGCGCACTAAATCGTAGTGCAAATCCGCGTCTGTGAGGGCGGCAGCAGAGTTTGCCAAGTGCAGGCTGCGGGGGTTAATTCCTGCTGTTTGAATTTGGGCGACTGCATTTTTGAACCGCTGGTGCTGCTCTTGCATAGCGGCGGGATCGGGACTGTCGGCTGTCGCCAAGTGAGAGTAAATGCTGGCTAATTTTAAATTTGGCAAACTATTGACTAATTGCACAAATTCTGTTGCTTCTTGCCAGGGCGTACCCAAACGAGACATTCCCGTATCTAACTTAGCGTGAACCGGCAAAGAGCGATCGAGACTGACGAGAACTTCCGAAAAAATTAGGGCTTGTTTGGCGGTACAAATAGTAGGCTGCAAGTGCCATTGGGCGATCGCCTTTACCTGCGCCGCTGTATGAGTTGCCCCCAACAGCAAAATCGGCGCTTCTATCCCAGCTTCTCGCAATTCTATGCCTTCGGGAATTGTCGCCACTCCCAGCCAACTAGCACCTGCTTGCAAAGCTGTTTGACTGACTGCAACAGCACCGTGTCCGTAAGCATCAGCTTTCACAACAGCCATCAGTTGTGTATGGGGAGATAAGAGATTTTTAAGCTGTTTTACATTGTGAGTTAAAGCTGCTAAATTGATTTCAACCCAAGCCCGCTGGCAAAGTCCGCCGTCATCTTCCCACAGCACCGTCTGGCGGGATTCTTTGGTCGTTGATGCTGCGGTTGTTTGTTCCCCACTCCACATTGTCGATCGCTCCTACTTGCTAGCACCATTAAAAACTGCTCGGAGATTGCACCCTCGGTGTAATTATAATTAAATTTTGCCTTTAATCAATGTTATGCACTTCCCAAAAATCTTGCAACACCAGACACCTCCCAACCGTTAAGTCATCAGTCCTTCCCAAATCTCAAATCTAAAATTTAACATCTAACATCTAAAATGGTATTTGCTGGTGTATCATAGCAACAAAAATACCCGGTAAAAAGTATGGACGGACTGGCTTACCTGCATTTAGCTGAAACTTGGGAAACACCCCCAGCTCAAACTCGATCGCCCAACTCGAAAAATCACCTAAATTTAGCTTCCACTCCTTTACTTTTCTTTACAATCTGTCTCACAATTTTAAATTTAGTCTATCCCGCCCTCGCCATTAAAATCACAAAAGGCGATTCGGGCCCGGAAGTTGTCGAACTACAGAAAACCCTACAAGCATCAGGACATTTTGGCGGGAGGGCTACAGGATTTTACGGTTCACTCACCCAGGCTGCGGTGAAAAAGTTCCAAGCAGAGAACAACCTGAAAGTTGACGGAATAGTCGGCCCTCAAACCATCTCAGCCCTCAAAGGCAAGTCGCCCGCCGCCAGCGCTGACGAAGCATATACAGAAAAAACATCGTCAAAAGTCGATCGACCTTCGCCATCTCCTACCGCCACAGAAAACAGCAACAAACTCGAAGATAACACTCAAAATCCGCCAAAACAACCTCTATTTCAAAAACCTTTTTTACCACCATTTAAAACAGAAACTTCAGCGCCAAGCCCTGAACAAGCAGAAAATGAATCACCAGGGAAAAGGCTTGTCAACACAGAAGGTAAAATGACTTTGAAAAAAACAATTTACGGCAAAATATCGCCGAAATCAATAGTTTATTCCGGAGCGGGTTTGTTTTTTGCTCAAAATATGATGTACAGCCACAGCATCACAGTTTACGATCGCAAATTTAAATTAGTCAAGACTATTTCCGATACAGTAAACTTGTCAAAATTCGGCTTTTCTAAATTCAAAGGCAATTATCAAGGTTCTCCCGTAGAAGCCGCTTTTTCAACAGATGGTAAGTATGGCTACGTATCCAACTATCAAATGTACGGTTCAGGCTTTGACAATCCTGGTAGCGACAAATGTTCTCCATCAGCAAAACACGACCAAAGTTTCCTGTACCGCATCAACACCCAAACATTAAAAATAGAAAAGATAATTCCTGTAGGTGCGGTTCCGAAATTTAATGCTGTTTCGCCTGACAATCGTTTCGTACTCGCTACTAATTGGTGCAGTTGGGATTTGAGCGTAGTTGACATCAACAAAAACCGCGAAATCGAGCGAGTAAAACTAGGTGCATACCCTCGCGGTATTGTTGTCACTCCCGACTCCAAAAATGCCTATATTGCTGTGATGGGTTCTTCCGATATTGCCAAAGTCAATCTCCTAGACTTTTCAGTAGAATGGCTGAAAAATATTGGCAATGCGCCGCGTCATTTGACGATCGATCCTAACGGCAAGTATCTGTATGCTACTTTGAACGGTGAAGGGAATGTGGCAAAAATTGACTTAAAAACAGGTGAAGTGGTAGATAAAGTTTCGACTGGAAATGCACCTCGCAGCATGACAATTTCTGGTGATGGAAAATTGATTTATGTGGTTAACTATTTCTCGAATACGGTTAGTAAAGTCAGAACTAGCGACTTGAGAATTCTGCAAACAGTGAATGTTAATTCAAGTCCGATCGGCATTACTTACGATCCGGAAACTAATCAGGTTTGGGTAGCTTGTTATTCAGGCAGCATTATGGTATTCCAAGATTAATCTACCAGGTTCGTAGTGAGGACTTCAGTCCGCAAAAAATCCAGAAATAGGACTAGCATTCCCTACTAAAAACCAGGTTCGTAGTGAGGACTTCAGTCCGCAAAAAATCCAGAAATAGGACTCGCATTCCTTACTACAAACCAGGTTGTTATACCATGGGTAAAAAAATGTTGCTACGCCCATTAAGTATATAAATTATCTGTCATCATCATAAATTGCCGGATACGGCTTGGCCTAAGTCCCTACAGGTAACAACCTCTAATTTATTTTTTGTAGCAAGGTTTTTTTAAATTGGTATTAGTGAGGACTTCAGTCCTCAGAAAATACAAAAAAAAGGACTCAAGTCCTCACTACAAACCCTAACGATTAAATCTTATTCTGGGGCGTTGCTTCTGCTGCGCCCCAAAAATCTTATTTAGACGGCTTTACAGGCTTGATAACACGCTCTGAAGGCTTAACAGGCACTTTTCCTTGTTTTGCCATAGCTTCGTAAATCATGGCTGCTACTTCCGCGCGAGTTGCTATTTTATTGGGCTGCAAAAGTGTGGGTGTCGGATGGTTGACAACAATGCCCGCTTCGGTTGCGGCTGCTACTTTGTTGACTGCCCATTTAGGGACTTTTTTCCGATCTGTATAAACTTGTAATGTTTGGTTGGGTTTTGCTGACGGTTTCAGGTTTAAACCGCTAGCTAAAGATGCTATGACTTCCACGCGGGGAACTTCTTTATCGGGACGGAAGGCATTGTCTGGGTATCCTTTAAGATATCCAGTTTTGACGCTGTGGTCGATCGCCCCAGCGATCGGGCTGCTGTCTTTTACGTCTTTAAAATCAACTGGTTTTCGCCGCGCTTCTTTGTCGCCTATTCGCTCAATTAAGCGCGCTAATTCGGCTCGCGTCATCGGTTCGTCGGGACGAAACTTGTTGTCTGCGACATCAGTAAAGACTTTGCGATCGACTAAAGCTACAATGAACGGACGCGCCCAATATTTTTCAGGGACATCCGAGAGTTTAGCCGGCCCGGCTTTTGGTGTAGCCGCTTTCGGTTTGGTAATGACTGGAGGGACAGTCTCGCCGCGGATTGGCGTTTCGGGAACTACGATCGTCCCCATGGGAGGAACTACTGGTACAACTGGCGCTAAAGGTGCGACAGGGACGATATCTGGTTGCGAGGGAAGGAGGATTGTAGCGGGCGATCGCAAATCCGAACTCGGCGGTACAGGCGTTAATATTTTCAGATTGTCTGGCGCAGCAGCAGGCTGAGAAAAAACCGCTGGAAATTGCCAACTTCTGGCATTCAATCGATCGGGATTTCTGCCAGTTATCCAAAAGAAAATTGCTCCCATCGTGCCGAAAGTGACCACGATCGCAATCAATTCATCGAATCCTAAAGGGTTTCTTTTCCCTGACGGGGGTATTGAAGAAGACATACTTGTCACCTACATATCAATGTAGCAATTAAATCACATATTTTTTGAGTCTGGCAAAGGCAGAGATCGCTCCCATCAACTATTCCAAAGTTCTCACCGTCAATACCTGCGGCGGCGTAGCATCGGGAGGATAGATAAAATCAACCTTGATCGATCGGCTTTCACCCGCAGCTAACTTCAACTTTACCATCGGTTCCACAACTTGACCCACGCGGTGCCACAAATGCACGTAACGAGTCGTATTTACACCGCCACCGTCTTGGTAGCGCAGCCGCACAGTGCCTCGAAAATAAGGAAAATCCAGCGACGGTTTGCGAAAGCGCCAGCCATTTTTTGACAGCACATCTTCTTTTAAAGGCTTTGCCAAACTCAGCCCTACCGTTTGCAGTTTGTCACCAGCATTGTACCGTTGCAAAGCCAGATCGTAGTAAACGCCGTAGTTGCCGCGGGCTTCGCAGGCGGTGTCAGGATAGCGCGCCAGCAGTTTGGCTGCTTGCACTTGTTCGGTTCCCAATTTGCCTCCGCGCAAGGTGGCGATCGCAAAAGATATCCCTTTCCCCATCTCAGGAATTTTGAGATCGGTGGAATCGCGATCGACCAATTGAGCCTGCCACCCAGAACCCTGCTGCACCCCCGCCACGCGCCCGTAAATCAAATTACCAGCACCGCCGGGGGGCGTCGGCGTTTTGTCGCGCGGGCCTGCCAAACCGCCGTTATCGAGCAATTCCTGCCATTCTTGCAGAGTCGGCGGGCGATCGCTCCCATCAGGATTTTGCTTCGCGTACATCGCCAAAGTAGCCGCATAAACCTTGGCTGGGGCGGACACGGGGTGGGCGGGCACGGGGGCACCGCCCCTAAAGTTGAGGCGCATAAAGGTAGAACGACCATTTATCGGCTTTTCCAGACCCCGCACCGGAATCGGACGATTCATCAGCATTGCGCTTTCGCCGCCTGGAATTACCAGTTTTTCGGGAAAATCCGACTGCCGCATTCCCCGCAACACGTTATCGACAGCCCGAATTCCCGGGCCGGAATATACTTCACCGTTGGGACTCTCACTTTGTTCTGGTTTCTGTTTGAAAGGCGGGTCTGGTTCCATGAGATAACTCTCTGCCTGCAACACTTCCACCGTTATCGGCTCCGTTCCCGGATTGTATAGCATCGCGCCTATATATAATGTCGGTAAATTGGGAGGAGTGTGAGAAAAATGGTGAGCAAACAAGTTAAATTGCCCTTGCAAGGGAAAGTTGAGGTGCGCGGCGGGGACTTTTTTGCCTTCTGGGGGAAAGGTTGAGAGCAAAATCCCTTCTTTTTTTACCCATTCGGGACTGTCGCTGTTGAAGAGGGGAATGTTGTCGAGTTGGCCGGGGAGCGATCGCACTTCAGTCACTTGTACAATTTCTTCCGGTGTCGGTTTGGTGGGGATAGATTGTGCGGGTTGTTTGAGTAAAAAAAATCCGCCGACTGCACAAAGGACGATCGTAGAAATACCAGCAATTCGAGAAAAGAGATTTTGTTTCTGAATCATCAAAGTTAACTGTCAACCCAATCTCTGTACATCTTCCACCGACAGCGACAGCGCCTGAGCCACTTGCTCTACGGTTAAACCCATTGCCAGCAGTTGGGGAATCGCATCCCGTTGGGTTTGTTCTGCGCGATCGGCCCTTTGGCGTTCCTGTTCGGTATGGAGGCGTTCGAGTCTAGCTTGTTCGCTACCAGTTAACAACAAATTACCCTCATTATCCCACCAACGCAACCATCGCTGATGCTGATTTTGATAGCTACCTTCCCACACACCTAACTCTACTCCCATCAGGTCGATCGGATAATGTCCGCGATCGTTCGGTTGCAAACGGCGATAACGAGTATTCACCCAGTTATAGACTTCCAATTCGCTCGTTTTAATGATGTATATCGCATAGTAAGGAATGTGAATAATCTGCTCGTATACCCAAAACTTTCCGGGTTTCTGGTTGACACCTTCTGGTAAGCGAGATAAGGGAGTATTGTTTCGTTCTTCAGAGCCATTACCACTAGCAAATTCGATGGCAATCAATGGCACAATATACTCGCGCCAAATTACGTAAGAGCGGCGAATTTCCCCATCTATTAGGGGCGGAACGTTGGGAACGTAGAACCAGTCAGGTGCTTCGGCTCCGCGTTCGGGTGGGTCGGTTTCGCGCCAGTAAATGCCACAATCTTGCCCGATCGCATATTGTCCGTCGGGGTGGAGGGTTTGCAGCGTAGTTTCCAGGGAGTCGGTGAGTAGGATACTCTGGGGATGTTCTTGGAAGTTTTTCACAAACGTGCCGTCGGAGTCAGGTAGTTGGGTGTGATCGGGAAAGGCGGGAGGTAATATTGCGGGTAGGAGAGAGTCTTGATTTTCGTCAATCCATTCTCCAATTGCCGAGCGCAGATCCTTATTCAAAAGGATGGAGGCATGGGGGAACTCAAACTTTTGAATGTATTCATCTTCATCTCTAATGATTCCAAAGGCATGATCGGCACGTCTCTCCAAAGTCTCGTAGGAAGCGGCAGCAAGCAGAGCAATTGCTTGTCTCCGTCTACCAATTACAGCCGCATACATAATCATTGCCATGAAATCCTCAGTTGAGATCAGATTACCTTCAATGAAACCTTGCCCCTGAAACTCAACTATATCTCCTTTGAAGCCATAGCCTTTTAGCGTATTGAGCGCATTACCGTCGGTACGCAATGTGTCGCTTAACCATCCTTCATTAAATCCAACTGTCATACTTGCTTGGCGCATCGACCACCGATATTCACCCTCCAAATCCATATACACGGAGATGGGGATTTCACCAATTGTAATATCCTGGCTTTTGACACCTTCAATCCTTAATTCGTTGGACATCAGGAGACCCTCCATTCAGTTAATGTATAATTCACCTTGCTCTACAGTTAAACCCATTGCCAGCATTTCCAGTGAAAATCACCCCTACTTTGACTTTTAAGTCAGTGAACATCTAATTTCTTCTTTTGTTTTGCACCTCCCAACTGTTTCTTTGCTCCTAAGACTCGGTATACATCTTGTCGAGTAATCCGGTCGCCGAGTCGCGGTTCTTCGGTCTCAATCATCAGAGCCTCAGCGGCAGCATTAATTGCCTCAATTGGGTTCATTCTTTTACGTCGAATGTATTTAGAAGCAAGATCCTCAATTTGTGCAATACGCTGAAGTTGAGTTACATGAACATTATTTTTTGGTGTTTCATAGTATTTCACATCCAAAGCTTCATTGATCGATTTTTTGTACATACCAAAAATGAGTTGGTTAATCTTACCCAAAGCGGAAGCATAAATTCCCCTCTGTCCTCCTTTAATTGAATACTCTTTTATGTAAACTGGGAGAGAGTCTTGATTTTCTTCAATCCATTCTCCAATTGCCGAGCGCAGATCCTTGTTCAAAAGGATGGAGGCATGGCGGAACTCAAACTTTTGAATGTATTCATCTTCATCTCTAATGATTCCGAAGGCATGATCGGCACGTCTCTCCAAGGTCTCGTAGAAAGCGGCAGCAAGCAGAGCAATTGCTTGTCTCCGTCTACCAATTACAGCCGCGTACATAATCATTGCCATGAAATCCTCAGTTGAAATCAGATTACCTTCAATGAAACCTTTCCCCTGAAACTCAACTATATCTCCTTTGAAGCCATAGCCTTTTAGCGTATTGAGAGCATTACCGTCGGTACGCAATGTGTCGCTTAACCATCCTTCATTAAACCCAACTGTCATACTTGCTTGACGCATCGACCAGCGATATTCACCATCCAAATCCATATACACGGGTATAGGGATTCCACCAATTGTAATATCCTTGCTTTTGACACCTTCAATTCTTAATTTGTTGGACATCAGGAGACCCTCAATTGAGTTAATTTATAATTCACCATGAGGTTAACCCTCTGGATCTTATATACTATATTGCCATGAGTTTAGCCCGATGGCAATAGTTTTTGGATAAAAAGCAAACAACAGGATTTCTGCACATCTTCCACTGACAAAGCCTGAGCCACTTGCTCTACGGTTAAACCCATTGCCAGCAATGCTTCCAGGTTGAAGCTCATTGCAAAACTTTACGTTAGCCAGTTTGGGAAAAAAGTTAGCATTTCTTCAAGTGCCTCTTGCTCCCCAAATGGGAGCGCGCTATTATAGACGCTATGCGTATTTTGTCCCGCAGCACCCTACGAGACTTCTGGGAATCTCATCCAGATACCGAAGAAGCACTGAAAACTTGGTACTACGAAGCATCTCACGCCGACTGGCAGAGTCCGGTAGATGTGAAAACTGCTCATCGTAATGCCAGCATCATTGCAAACAACCGTGTCGTTTTCAATATTAAAGGCAACAGCTATCGGCTGATTGTGGCAATTCGTTATGACCTGGGTATTATTTTCATCCGATTTATTGGCACTCATGCCGAATATGACAAAGTAGATGCAGAAATAGTCTAAATAGAGGTGGATGTATGGAATTGCGCCCAATTAGAAATGAAACCGACTATCAGGAAGCCATTCGAGAAATCGAGTTACTGTTTAATGCAGCCCCAAACACTCCTGAGTACGATCGATTAGATGTACTCAGCACCTTAGTGGAAGCCTACGAGAAGAAACACATTCCGATCGCAATCCCCGAGCCGATCGAAGCGATTTATTATTACATGGAAACTCGCGGATGGTCTCGTCGCGATTTAGAGTCATGTCTCGGTAGTCGGGCTAGGGTATCCGAGGTTTTATCTCGTAAACGTTCCTTGACCTTGGAGATGATTCGGAAGTTGAATCAAGAACTGGGGATTCCGGCTGAAATTCTCATCCAACCCTATAAGTCGGTCAAAATCCCCGCGTAAAAATCTTACGTGTCTTGACGCGGTATTTTGTGGTTATATGTAGTTACTCAAGACGAAAGGTGTAATGATGTCTTATCCTTATTGGCAATTCTTTGTTGCTCTTGAATCCGATTTAGAGGCTACCACTCGATACGTTGAGTGCTGCGAAGAGAACTATAACACCTATTCGGTTGCTTATGCTCAAATTATCTTAAGTGCTGGGTCTGAAGTTGATGTTGTCAGCAAGCTTCTTTGCAATAAGGTGCAACCCACAAGCAAGGCAGAAAATATCAACCATTACAGAGAAATCCTTCACTCACAATATAAGTTTATTCCCGATCTGAAGGTACTTATTCCTCGATATAACCTTAGCCTCACCCCTTGGGATTCCTGGGTTTCAGCTAAGAACCCAGACTGGTGGAAGCTTTATAATAATATAAAACATGAGCGCCACAAATTTTACAAAGAGGCTAATCTAAAGAATGCTTTGTTTTCAGTTTCAGGTCTATTTTGTCTTGTTCTCTATTTTTATCATCAGGAATTGAGGGAGAATTCTTTACAGCCTTGGCCTAAATTGCTGACATTAAATCCAGAGTGGAATCCTCGAATTTGCACTGATGTAAGGCCAGGATACATTTTGCCTGAGTTTCAAACATGACATTCTTACCGCCTTCTACCGCCGGAAGAGCGATTGCGACTCGGTTGACGAGAACTCCTGCCGCTACCAAAACTCGGACTCCGCCTGTTTTGATTTTGGCCCGGCTGCGATCGCCTCAAATCGCTGCCACCGTAACCCGAACCAGTCGAGCGATTGGCCCCTGGCTGTACTGGGCGTCTTACTGGCACGTTCGACGTGGGCGATCGCAAGCGGCCAGTCGTCCTTAAAACTTGACGGTTTCTCACAGCCGGAGGCGGTGCTTGGTAGCGAGTTTGATATTGCACCACAGCTTGGCGGTAAGTATTGCCGTACCCCCCATAGCCTACCATCACACCCGGCTGATAGAACGGCGGCACGTAATATCGCGGTGTAAATAGCAAACTGCCGATCGCCTGACCGGCCAGCGCCCCTGCAAACGGCGCCCAGAAGCCTGATTGCTGCCGAACTACCACCGTTTCCTGCTGACCTGTTTGAGAATTGTTAACAGTTTCAGTAACGTTGTGAACGTACTCTATTTTAAAATCTTCTGTTAAATGCAAAACTGCTTTATTGTTATCCAGACTTAGATAACTTTTCTTACCTGCCGAAATTTCTTCCTCCGTCAAGCGAGCCATTTGCAAATCGGTAGTGCGGTAAACCGGAGTTGTGCCGGGGGGAGTATTCAGCAACATCAAACTGTATTCGCCATCACTATCATCGTAGGCAGCTTGCTGTACGGAATATTGACCTTGAGTCAAGTTATTGCTCGGTGCCTGAGGCACTGTGTTAACACTCCGATTTGCCGGAGGATTCTGTGGCTCATTTACACGTGTTTCCGTGCGAGGAGAACCGCAGGCAGTTGTCGTCCACAAAAAAGTTAAAGCCATTAAATAAATTGTCAATTTTCGCAGCATCATAATAATTTGTCATTTGTCAGTAGTCATTTGTCAGTAGTCATTTGTCAGTAGTCATTTGTCATCAATTCACTGAACTTAACGCTTTTTTTGTTTGTCATTGCGAGGAACGAAGCAATCGCAGTATCTGTTTTTTAGTTGTCAACTGTCAACTGTCAACTGTCAACTGTCAACTCTTCGACTTCGCTCAGCGCAAGCTGTCAACTGTCAACTCTTCGACTTCGCTCAGCGCAAGCTGTCAACTGTCAACTCTTCGACTCCCCTCGACTTCGCTCGGGGCAAGTCGCTCAGCGCAAGCTGTCAACTGTCAACTCTTCGACTTCGCTCAGCGCAAGCTGTCAACTGTCAACTGCCAACTGTCAACTGTCAATTGTCAACTGTTTTAAAGGGGAATGAGTTCTGGGAAATTGACCAAAACTTGGTCGTTAGTGAGTTCATCTCCCAACTGTGCGGGAGAAAAGTGAACTTGCACGGCTCGCAGCCTTTCTTGGTAATGTAAATTAATCAGTGCTTTTAAACCGACTTTCAGGGCGCCGAGCTCAGCGAGGTCAGTTTCCAGGGCCGGAACTTCGCCTTCATAGGCGACAGTCAGCATCACCACGACATTCCTCGTTACTGGTAAAGACAAGGGGGAATTTTTATCATAAACAGATGTGCTGTATTGAGGCTCGCTGAGATAGCGATCGGCTGAATCAGTAAAAATTTCATCGACATAATCGCCGGCTTCGCCTTCATCCCAAAAAACATCGCCCTCATTGGCCGCTGCTTGCCAGTAGTTGTCATACTGCAACAGGTGATTGCAAATTTCTACCAGCCCTTCTCCTAACGCTACTACGTCGCCATCGGCATCTATCCCTTCTCTGGCGGTGCGGTTGAGAACTCCTAACAGCGGTGCCACTTCTTCGCCTGTTAGCTGAACGAAGATGCGGCAAACTGCCAATCGAGTTTTACCTGTAAATTGATTGAATCGATCGCGCCAAGCATTCATAAAAAGAAATACGGTAAGTGGGAAACTCGGCGACTTTAGTCCCGAGAGGGAAACGACCCGGGGGACTTTAGTCCCCGTGAACCCCCTTGCGGGGTTGGAAGGGTATGGTTGCCCCTCCAATGGAGATATTGTGGTCTCCTTTCTCCCTTGCGGGGTAATGTTGGCCTCGACCTGGTTATAAAGGCTTGTTAGACCTGCAACACTGTTTCAGTGACTTTAAAACTGTTTAATTGCAGATGACAGAGCGAAAAACTGGCGTCGCATTCTTCGGTGTCGTGACCTAAATAACGGCTCCTCGCGATCGAGGGGTCTGGTCAGTACAGCTTGCTCGATTTATCTTACAAGCTCAGTCCCTAAAGGGCTGAGTTACTGACAACCTATACTTTCTAATTTGTAGGGCTATATCTCCAACCGTAGCAGGCAATTGGAACTCTTGCCGTCTAACCTCAGATTGAGATCAAGGAGTATTTTGAGCGATCGGCTCGCCGCACTGTCTCGCTTCAACTCAACTTCAAGTATCGTTGATAGTCCAATTGCCAGCATTCGCCCTCCAATTGGAAAATTCTCTGGCGTTAATCAGCTTTCATCTGCGCTTTACTTCTACTATCAAAAATTTGGGCAATTCAAGCCTATTGAGTTAGTTATACCATTTTTTTAATGTGGTGAGAAACTTTCATTAAAAGGTAAAGTAAATAATTACAAAGCCCAATTGTCCTGTATCTCTACCAGATATTTGAAAAATGGTATGACCATAACAAAAATGGTTCGTAGTGTGGACTTTAGTCCGCAATAAGAGCGGACTAAAGTCCACACTACGAACCTTATACCATTTTTTTAAAGTTATGATAGAGTTTTATGAAAAGGTCAAGGAGATAATTACAATGTCCAACGGTCGTTGCTCTCTATTGCATCTTTAGAAAAATGGTATTAGTTGTAGAAATAGCTGACGCAGCAACCGGATTCCAACGATAAAAATACCAACGTTGTAGGTTATTGCGCACGATCGCGATTTGGTGTACGAGTCAATAATTTCCAATCAAAAAACCTCCAGCCTTGCGACTGGAGGCGATGCTCGCGAATATTTTGGTTGCAAATAACTATTTGACGATCGCCCGATCCACTTGTTCGATCGCAATTTCCGAACTTAACTCGGCAACTGGCGAAACTGGCACATCCAGTTCGCCGCCAGGGGCTTCCGGGTGTTCGCGAACGCCTGTAACCGCATCTGCTGGCTCAGCAACACCTGCATCTGCGATCGGCTCGATCGGCTCCTCAAAAACTTCAAAATTATCGCTCATCGCAGCGCAAGCAGCAGAAACGCGCTGGCCGGCGCGATAGCTCATGTAAGCTGCACCCGAGCCCAAAACCCCAGCCAAACCCAGGAAACCGAGAGCTAATATTTTGTTGGATCTCCACGGATTCATGTCATCCGAGCCACCGGAACCTAGAACAGTTGGCGCAGAACTAGATTGAGTTACCCCACCCCCAGATTTCTGGTAGGAACAGGGAAAAGCAGATGCGGCCTCACATAGTGCGATGCTGCTCGCGATCGCGATGGTGGAAGCAATGCCAGCGAACACTTGAAACTTCTTCATGGTGCCAAGCGATTTGGTAAAGGATAATTAAAAAATAAATGGTAACAGCTCTTTACAAATGTATCAACTCGAAGGGCGGCCCCAAATCACAGATCGATCGCAAATCTCAGCGCTCGCCCGATCGCAATTATCATTTCAAATTCCAGTTTTTCAAATTTGAAACCGTTGTGACGCAAGCGTTTAGCTTAAAAAAAAGGTAAAAAAAAAATCAGGCGCTCCCCGCGCGGGCGATCGCGCTCCCATTAGAAAATCTGAAGCCAGACAATAGAAATTTTAATCACAGTGAGGGAAACACTTGATGACAAACTACTTTTAAGGCTACTTTTGAAAAGACTTCGTTATTGGAAAAACTCTTATTTTTATGACAGACAGCGGGAATCAAGGCATTGAGCGAGAGCCTCATAGATTGTTGGTGACGGGCGGAGCTGGATTTATCGGCTCGAATTTTGTGCATCACTGGTGCAGCAGCTATCCGGGCTCGCGAGTAATCGTACTCGACGCTTTAACCTACGCCGGTAACAGACAAACCCTGGCAAGTTTGGAAGGAGGAGAAAATTTTCGGTTTGTCCAAGGGGATATTTGCGATCGTACCCTCGTCGATAGCTTGCTCAAAGAAGAAAACATCAACACAGTCGCCCACTTTGCCGCAGAATCCCACGTTGACAGGTCAATTATCGGGCCCGGCGCCTTCGTTCAAACCAACGTAGTCGGCACCTTCACACTCTTAGAAGCCTTCCGCAAGCATTGGGAAGTCATTGATGACTCGTCTGTCAAAGCCCAAATGCGCTTCCTCCACGTTTCTACCGACGAAGTTTACGGGAGTCTGGGCCCCGACGACCCGGCATTTACCGAAACCACCGCCTACTCGCCCAACAGTCCCTACTCAGCCTCAAAAGCCGGCAGCGACCACCTCGCCCGCGCCTATTTCCACACCTACGGGCTGCCAACAATTATCACCAACTGTTCCAACAATTACGGCCCCTATCACTTCCCCGAAAAGCTGATTCCGTTAATGTGCATCAATATGCTATTGGGCAAACCGCTACCAGTATACGGCGACGGTCAAAACGTCCGAGATTGGCTGTTCGTGCTCGACCACTGCCGCGCCTTAGATGCCGTTATCAACCGCGGTCAGCCCGGGGAAACCTACAATGTTGGCGGCAACAACGAAGTAAAAAATCTCGATTTAGTCAAAATGCTCTGCGAGTTAATGGACGAATTAGCTCCTGAATTGCCAGCACGTCCTTGCGAACAACTGATCTCATTTGTCAAAGACAGAGCCGGGCACGATCGGCGTTACGCTATTAATGCCAACAAAATTAAAACAGAGTTAGGTTGGACTCCCTCAGTCACAGTTGAACAAGGTTTGCGACAAACTGTGGAATGGTACTTAGCCCATCGCGAATGGTGGGAACCCCTGCTTTCGGAGGAATATCAAAATTACTACCGCAAAGTTTACGCTAATTAGTAATTGGTAATTGCTAATTCGGGTGGGCAGCGCGCACCCTACAAACTACTCTGATTTAATTAGCTAGAAGTCAATATCACAAAGATTGACAATTGTCAATCTTTGTGAAGATTTAGTTAACAGTCATCGCCAACGCCTAAATTTAAGTGCTTGTCGCTGATAATTTCAATAGAGTTAGAGTATTAAGCATTTTAAAAGCTTTTAGTAAAAAACAGAAAGCAGCAATGACCGAAATCAACTGGCTCAAACAAGTCCAAGAACCTAAATACTGGCTGTTAGGCATCGGCTCCGGTTTGATTGCCCTCCACCTGACTCTGACTTCCAGAACCAACGACACTGACCTATTTGGCACCATGTTACTGTTTTGGGGAGTCGTAGCATTTCTCATTTGGGAAAGACACGAATCCTTAACCTTTGAAAGCGGAATTTTCGCCAGCTTTTTTGGAGCATCGTTAATTGCTTTCATCTTACTCAAAAGTTCTTCGATACCTAGTGGATACGACTTTTTCATCAGACTTTCGCCATTCTTGACAGGAGTAAGTCTGGCGTTGCTAGCATCCGGCACAAAAGGACTGAAACAATACTGGCAGGAACTGCTAATTCTTGGCTACACAGCTATTCCTCCCGGATTGATTGGAGTATTCGTTGACGTAGCCAAATTAACAGCAAAATTTTCCGCTTTCATCCTGCACTACTTAGGATTTGAAGTGGTGCGGCAAGGAGTATTTCTCATCCTAGAAAAAGGCAGCGTCGAAGTGTATCACGGCTGTTCGGGCGTGAATGCGATTCTACAATTGTTAGGACTAGCCCTGGTTTTCTTGCTGATGTTTCCGACAACTACGGGTCAAAAAATTGTAGTACCAATCCTGGCAATAATTATTGCATTTGTGGTCAATGCCGCGCGAGTTGCTCTCATGGCCGTGCTGGTATCGCTATCTCAACCGCAAGCATTTAAATACTGGCACGAAGGAAATGGTTCGGTAGTCTTTTCGATGATTGCTGTATTCATTTTCGGGTTGTTCTGCTGGTTTGCAATTTTGAAAGACGAACCGAAAAATAAGGAAAAACAAAATTTCTAATGGCTATTACTTATTGGAAACCATTGAGAATTTCCCTGTTGGCTGTTACTTTGGGAGGGGTTTTGTTGGTGACCGGAAAATTAATATTTTATCCCTCCGCACCCAACACAGCGGCAACCAACTTTGACTTTCCCCCGGCGGTGCCTCTAGCAGACTGGAAACAGGAGAAGAGCGCGCCGCTGGCAATTACTGACAATTCCGAGTTCAAAGCTGCCAGGAAATATGAATATCAAAAAAATGGCACGAATCTCGAAATAGAAATGCGCTACGCGGTCAACACCATTGGGGATGTGGAAGCTATGATGAAGGGAAATACTGTTCTCAAGTCATCTCCTGGTAAACTAGCATTAGCTAACACTCCAGGTGGTGGATATCACGGAATTTTGCAACTGCAAAATCGACTGTATTTGAGTTCCTGTATCAACCCTCGCGGCCCTGCTACAGTCACTTCCCAACAGTTTAGATACAATCGAAATACTAGCGATTGGCAGCCGAACCGCATTCTGTTTTGGCTTTTGGGTAGGGGAAACATTCAAGACAGACGCTGTTTGTGGACTCAAATGTCTGTACCTTTGGATAAAACCACTCCAAAAGAGGCCACAAAAATTCTAGAGAATGCTTGGGTTTCTTGGCATGGGTGGTGGCAACCGCGATTTCCCGAACCTTAATTCTAGTCAAAAGAGATTTTTTGGAACCACAATTGTGATTATTTATGAATGACGTACAAGGCGAACAAGGTTTTTCTATTTACAGGCTGCGTTGGATTGGCTACGGTCTATTAATTCTATCTTTATTAGATACGATCGCAGTTTTGATACCACCAAATTTTGGCAATCGCGTCTGGGAATTGCAGACTATTGGCGCTATAGTGGAACGAGTACCAGTTCCTTTGCTAGCAATGGCGCTAATATTTTTTGGCGAAGGATACGATCGCCGAAGTTTTGAAGATTTGTTTTTGAAGGCGTTGTCGTGGATTTCTCTGCTGCTGGCGGTAATTTTTCTGTTGATGATGCCTTTGGGAATTTTTGGCACGATTTACGTCAACAACCAAAACAACAAGCAAATTACTACTCAAGCCAACCAACAATTAGCTCAATTGCAACAGGTGGAAGAACGGCTGAACAAGGGTACTCCTGAAGATTTAAAGAATTTGGCGGGGGAACTTACACGTTTGGGAGTACCAGCGGATACGCAAAACCCGCAGGAATTGAAAAACCAAATTCTTTCGAGAATTACTCCGGCTAAGGAACGGTTGCAGACGCAAAGCGCTGCGGTGCAGTCTAATCAGCGGATGGGGTTATTTAAAAATTCTATTAAGTGGCTGCTGGGCGCGCTGATTTCTAGCGTTTTGTTTTTCACAATCTGGCGCGGTACTGATTGGGCTAGGTAGTGGTTTTGAGTTCTGTTATATGCGGATTGCGTACTCTACGAATTGTGATTTTTTAGTTAGTAGGGTGCGTAATCCGCACCTACAATTTTAATCATTTAGGTGCTGAGCGATCGTATTTTCTAGTTTTTCAGCAATGCCTTCTACCCAGTTTTCGTCTTGTTTTGTGTAGCTGCGGGGGGCGTTGGCACCTAAGATTAAAACGCCTTGGGTGCCAATGGGCTGACAGATGACTCCTTGGGTGTTTTCTGGTAAGTAATCAAATTCAATTTTACCGGGATAAATATTCAGATTTACTAAATAAACTGGTTTGTTTTTGTCTAGGACTCGCTGCAATATTGGCCCTGGTTTGACTTCGGGATTGATGCCTAAGATGCCCCGGCGCAAGAGGACTTTTCCTTGATATACAATGACGATCGCCCTTGTGGCCGTATTTGTCAACAGCAAACGCGACGCCCAGGCTAATTCTAGCTTGACAGCCTCGGGCAAATCCGGCGCTAACTCGAACCCTTCAGAGCCGATAAGCTGCACGGAATCGGGCGATCGCGCTTGCACTTGTTGCCACAGCAAACCTGTTAAAATCAGCAGGGCGCTGATAATTACTCCCAAAACGTCCGATCGAGCTTGAGAGTCTGTAATTTGCGGCGTCAGCAAGCGGTTGACCATCAGCAGCGTACCTGCTAATCCTCCCGCAACTAAGGGCAATTGCCGTAAAACTCTATTTGGATCAGATTTTGTCATTACTCATTGGGAATTGGTCATTGGTCATATCATGCCGATCGATTGACCGCAATCAGTAAGGTTCGTAGCGCGGACTTCAGTCCGCTCTCATGCTGCGGACTGAAGTCCACACTACGAACCGTGACCGCAATCAGTAAGGTTCGTAGCGCGGACTTCAGTCCGCTCTCATGCTGCGGACTGAAGTCCGCACTACGAACCATGTTTGTTATGGTAATTGATCTGAGATGATATCATTGGTCATTTAGGCTGACGCACTTGCTCACCAAGAAACCGGGTTTTTTAACGAGATTGAGGGTTTTAACCAAGTATTTTGCTTAAAAAACCCGGTTTCTGGACACCCGTGCTTAAGTTCTATAAATTAGTAGTTGGTAGTTTAACAACTGCCAACTGTCAACTGTCAACTGCCAACTGCCAACTGTCAACTGTCAACTGCCAACTGTCAACTCTTCGACTTCGCTCAGCGCAAGCTGTCAACCCCTCGACTCCGCGGGCGGGCTCTTCTGTCAACTGTCAACTCTTCGACTCCCCTCGACTTCGCGGGCGGGCAAGTCGCGAGCGCGCAAGCTGTCAACTGTTAACCGACTTCACCAATTTCGACAATTCGCTGGAAGAGATAGCCGGTACCGCGGGCGGTGAGAATTAATTCGGGGTTGCTGGGGTCGTCTTCCAACTTTGCCCTCAGCCGGGAGATGTGAACGTCTACAACGCGGGTATCTACGTGGCGTTCTGGCGTATATCCCCAAACTTCTTGCAAAATTTCCGATCGCGAAAAAGGCTCTCCAGAACGGCTGACAAGCAGTTCTAACAAGCTAAATTCCATGCCCGTGAGCCGAATTCGTTCGTCGCCTTTGTAAACTTGGCGCTTGTTGGTGTCAATCCTAATGTTGGTGACTTGGATGACTCCAGAACTGGGAATGCCGGAAGCGCCGTTTTTGTCAACCCGGCGGAGTACCGAACGGATGCGGGCTTCGAGCTCTTTGGGAGAGAAGGGTTTGACTACGTAATCGTCGGCGCCCAATTCTAAACCGGTGATGCGATCGGCTACGTCTCCCAAAGCGGTTAGCATGATGATGGGTACGTCTGATTCTTTACGCAACTCCTGACAGACGCCGTAACCGTCGAGTTTTGGCATCATCACGTCCAAAACCACTAAGTCGGGTTCGGTGTTGCGAAATGTTTCGAGAGCTTCTTCGCCGTCAGCAGCGGTGACGACATCGTAGCCAATCATGGAAAGGCGAGTCTCCAGAATGCGGCGGATACTGGCTTCGTCATCGACTACCAGAATTTTTTCTTTATGGTTTTCCAAGTTACCGAGCACTCCTTAAGTTACATTTCAGATAATGTTATTTTTTTTTACCCTATCATAGAAGACACAAACTCATTGGCCTGTGGCGATCGGTCTGAAAGCTTGATAATTGCTTTAACTCAGACTTTTTCAAATGTTAAGGTTGACTATTTATCATATCTGTAAACAATGCCTAAGCCTCGAATACAATATATTTGTCGGGAATGCGGGTATGATTCACCACAATATTTTGGCAGGTGTCCTAGCTGTCACAAGTGGGATTCTTTTGACGAGCAGTTAGAACCACATGCTGCTGGTGGGCCGCGGGCTGGTTTGACTGGGGTGACAAGTAAGGGACTGCACGGTTCGCCTCCTGATAAGTCGAAGGGTCAACCAAAGGTATCTTTTAGATTATCGCAGATTTCTGACCAAACTCAGTCTCGCTGGCCTTCTGGTTACGGGGAGCTCGATCGAGTTTTGGGAGGTGGGATTGTTCCGGGCTCGCTGGTGTTGATTGGTGGGGAACCGGGAATCGGGAAATCGACTCTGCTGTTGCAGATGGCGAATATGTTGGCTCGTAAGGATAGAATACTCTATGTGAGTGCGGAGGAGTCTGGCCAGCAAGTGAAATTGCGATCGCAGCGTTTGGGCGTGGCTAATCCGGTTAATTTGTCAAGTAATGGCGGAAAGATATCTGATAGCAATCGGGAAGCTAAAACCGATTCCGAGGACAATTCAGCCGAGAATTTCTACTTGCTTCCAGAGACGGATTTAGAAGTTGTTTTGCGGGAGTTGGAATCACTGAAACCGAATGTGGCGGTGATTGATAGCATTCAAACTATTTATTTTGCTAATTTAACATCGGCTCCGGGTTCGGTGGCTCAGGTGCGGGAATGTACGTCTGCTTTGATGCAGGTTGCGAAACGGGAAAATATTACTTTGTTTTTGGTTGGCCACGTTACTAAGGATGGATCTTTGGCGGGGCCGAGGGTTTTGGAGCATTTGGTAGATACTGTACTGTATTTTGAGGGCGATCGCTTTGCTTCTCATCGGCTTTTGCGATCGATGAAAAACCGTTTTGGCGCGACTCATGAAATCGGTGTTTTTGAGATGGTAGCAAATGGTTTGCGAGAAGTAGATAATCCGTCGGAGTTGTTTTTAGGCAATAAAGATGAATTTTCTCCGGGTACTTCGACGACGGTTGCTTGTGAGGGAACTAGACCGATTTTAGTGGAGATTCAGGCGTTAGTCAGCCCTGCGAGTTTTGGTGCGCCACGCCGTTCTACTACTGGTGTGGATACTGGTAGATTGCAGCAAATTTTGGCTGTTTTGGAGAAAAGGGTGGGGATTCCTTTATCTAAATTGGATGTGATTGTGGCGTCGGTGGGCGGGTTGAAGGTGGAGGAACCGGCGGCAGATTTGGGGGTGGCGATCGCAATTGTGGCCAGTTTTCGCGATCGGGTAATTGATGCGCGCACAGTTTTGCTCGGAGAAGTCGGTTTGGGCGGACAAGTTCGGCCTGTTTCCCAGTTAGAGTTACGGATCAGGGAGGCGGCGAAATTGGGTTTCAAAAGGGCGATTATTCCTAAGAATCAATCGGTGCCAGATTTGGGGATGGAGATTATTCCGGTGGCTAGAGTAATCGATGCAATTATTGCGGCGATTCCAGCTACTCCGGCTCAGTTAAACTCTGATGATATGGAGTTGCCGTCTATTGATTTGGAAGAAGAGGATTTATCGAGTTGAGTTAGAATGGTGATGTATTGACTGTTGACTGTTGACTGTTGACTGTTGACTGTTGACTGTTGACTGTTGACTGTTGACTGTTGACTGTTGACTGTTGACTGTTGACTGTTGACTGTTGACAGATAAATCAAGAGTATGGAGGCAAAAATTATGTATCAAGTAGATATTGTTGAAGCCCAAGAAAAACTTCTGGAATTAATCGAAGCGGCGATGAGAGGTGAAGAAGTTGCGATCGCTAAGGATAACGAGCCTGTTGTAAAATTGGTAGTAATCCCTAAAAAAGCTAAACCCAATCGGCAAGCAGGAAGTGCTAAAGGCATGGTTTGGATGTCCGATGATTTTGATGAACCGCTAGAAGAGTTTAAGGAGTACATGGAATGAGGCTATTGTTGGACACTCATGCCTTTATTTGGTACGCGACAGACAGTTCAAGCCTCAGCATAACAGGGCGATCGCTAATTGACAACGGAGATAACGATATTCTCCTCAGCACAGCTAGCGTTTGGGAAATGGCGATTAAGCACAGCATAAGCCGGCTAAATTTTAGTATGCCTTTTATGGAGTTTATCAAGGAGCAGATCGCAGTTAATAGGATTGAGATACTGGAAATAAGTTTTGACCACATTGAGGTTGTGGCTTCACTTCCTTTACACCACCGCGATCCATTTGACAGGCTGATAATTGCCCAGTCTATGGCGGAACAGATACCCGTTTTGAGCGTGGATGCTATTTTTGATGCTTATGCGATCGCCCGAATGTGGTGAATTAAGTTAGTATAAAAATAAAGGAGCATGGTTTTCAATTAAGGCCTTTGATTTTTTAAATAAAAAAGCTGACTTTCAACCTTGCCAGGAAGCAGGATTAATGAAAAAAAAATACACTATTAACGATTTAACAATTCGTTCTACAAATCGCACAAGTACAGATAATGGCATTACTGCACATACTCACACTGTGTTGTTTGATCGTCCGCTGACAGTTGAAAAGCAGGAACAATTTACACAAATTTTCAAAAGTGTTTGCGAAACTTTTGATTCATCGCTAGGTTTAGATAATAACTTTTTAGCTAAGCCTAATGTGAGATTCACGGCTCCTAATCTGGTACATTACACAGTGAATCAGTGCATTTTGGTAGGTTCCTGGAAGGACGAACTATTTGCTAGGTTAGCTGAATTTAGTCATGAAGTTGCGAGTATTGCTGAACATGACGGAAATCCTATCTTTAGCAAACTAAGAAGTTTAAAGCAACTGCAAGATTGGGCGCATTCACAGATTGACAATAGTGCCCAACCAGCAATTAGACCAGATATTGCAATTACAGTGTTGCAGTTAATTGATGAAGTTGAAAAGTTGCAGAATCAAGTTAAGCAGATAGAAACTCAATCACCAACTGCGTAATGTTGTTAACAAAGCCATAATTTATAATTTTTTGATTCGCCGTTTAGCCGAAATATGAACAAGTCAAAAAGACGCAAAAATCAGTGGTCAAATGAACTAAACGACATCATTCGCGGTGCATCGGGCGGCTTTTTGTTCGGAATTCCGCTGCTTTATACGATGGAGGTTTGGTGGATCGGTTCCTCGACTAAACCAGCACAAATGTCGATCGCCATTGCAACTACTTTTATCGTCGTTTTCTTGCTGACTCGCACTGAAGGCTTTCGCAAAACTAAGGACATCCGCTGGCGAGATGCTGCAATCGATACCGTAGAAGCGATCGCGATTGGCATTGTCTGCGCCGCTGTTATCCTGTTTTTGCTCAGGGAAATTAAGCCGGATACTCCGCTGCAAGAAGCTTTGGGAAAAATTGTGTTTGAAGGCTTGCCCTTTGCTTTGGGAGTGGCCCTAGCCAGCGGTTTCTTGAGTGGCGATCGCTATCAAACCTCAGACAGCGACAGCGAACCGATGATTAATCCAACTGTAGCAGATATCGGCGCTACTTTAATCGGCGCGATGATAATCGCTTTCAACATCGCCCCAACTGACGAAATTCCCATGCTAGCATCAGCTATTTCGCCACCTTGGCAATTAGCAATTATCGCCGCTTCGCTGCTAATTTCCTACGGTATTGTATTCGCCGCCGGCTTTACTTATCAAGCAAAACGCCAGCAGCAGCAAGGAATTTTTCAGAGTCCCCTCAGCGAAACTGTGATGGCGTATTTAGTATCGCTGGTGGCTTCTGCATTTATGCTGTTTTTCTTCCAAAAACTCAGTTTTGATGACCCTTGGTCTGTTTGGTTGAGCTATACGTTAGTATTGGGATTACCTGCGACTGTTGGCGGCGCGGCGGGGAGGTTGGCGGTATGAGTGACAGTAATACGGAAAGTCAGAAGGAACAGCCACAAAAAAGAACTTTTGCTGAATGGGTGACATTTGCGATCGCCTGTTCGATCCTGTCAACCCTCACTGGACTCGTACTCTACAACTGGGTGACTAAAAAGCAGGAACCTCCGGTGATTTCTGTGACTCGCAACGCCCCAATTCGCGCCACCCAAGGGCAATTTTACGTCGCGTTTACAGTTACTAACACGGGCGGCGAAACGGCCCAATCAGTGCAAGTTATAGCCGAGCTGCGCGTCAACGGCGAAGTTTTGGAATCGGGAGACCAGCAAATTGATTTTTTGTCAAGTGGCGAAACTAAAGAAGGAGCTTTTATTTTTAGTCGCAACCCGAGTCAAGGTAAATTGATTGTGCGATCGAGTAGTTATCAATTGCCTTAACAAATATCGGATGATTTCTGCGGACTGAAGTCCTCACTACAAACCCATACAAAAGGTTCGTAGTGAGGACTTTAGTCCTTCTTTATTGCGGACTGAAGTCCTCACTACAAACCCATACAAAAGGTTCGTAGTGAGGACTTTAGTCCTTCTTTATTGCGGACTGAAGTCCTCACTACAAACCCATACAAAAGGTTTGTAGTGAGGACTTTAGTCCTTCTTTATTGCGGACTGAAGTCCTCACTACGAACCCATACAAAAGGTTTGTAGTGAGGACTTTAGTCCTTCTTTATTGCGGACTGAAGTCCTCACTACGAACCCATACAAAAGGTTTGTAGTGAGGACTTTAGTCCTTCTTTATTGCGGACTGAAGTCCTCACTACAAACCCATACAAAAGGTTTGTAGTGAGGACTTTAGTCCTTCTTTATTGCGGACTGAAGTCCTCACTACAAACCCATACAAAAGGTTCGTAGTGAGGACTTTAGTCCTTCTTTATTGCGGACTGAAGTCCTCACTACGAACCCATACAAAAGGTTTGTAGTGAGGACTTTAGTCCTTCTTTATTGCGGACTGAAGTCCTCACTACAAACCCATACAAAAGGTTTGTAGTGAGGACTTTAGTCCTTCTTTATTGCGGACTGAAGTCCTCACTACAAACCCATACAAAAGGTTCGTAGTGAGGACTTTAGTCCTTCTTTATTGCGGACTGAAGTCCTCACTACAAACCCATAC